>JANOJH010000849.1:0-1770 GCA_031408135.1 Bdellovibrio sp.
GCATTGGATGTTTTGAAAAAAGAAACCATCGCAATTATTGGATACGGTGTGCAGGGTCCTGCGCAAGCGCTAAATTTGCGCGACAATGGATTCAATGTAATTGTTGGACAACGCAAAGGTTCAAAGACCTGGGACAAAGCAGTTGAACACGGCTGGGTTCCTGGCGAAACATTGTTTGAAATTGAAGAAGCTGCCAAGCGCGGAACAATCTTAGAGTTTCTTCTTTCCGATGCAGGTCAGATTGCTCTGTGGCCAACTATCAAACCTTATTTGACAAAAGGAAAGACATTATATTTCTCTCACGGTTTTGGAATCACTTTCAAAGAACAAACCGGAATCATTCCCCCTGCCGATATTGATGTGGTTCTTGCTGCTCCAAAAGGTTCGGGCACATCCGTGAGAAGATTGTTCTTACAAGGCAAGGGTATCAACTCAAGCTATGCTGTGTTTCAAGATGCCTCCGGCAAAGCAACTGAAAAAGCAATTGCATTAGGTATTGGAGTTGGCTCTGGTTATTTATTTCAAACTGATTTTAAAAAAGAAGTTTACTCAGATTTAACAGGCGAACGTGGAACTCTGATGGGAGCTATTGCTGGAATCTTCGAAGCACAATATGAAGTACTACGCTCAAAAGGTCACACACCTTCAGAAGCATTCAATGAAACTGTTGAAGAACTTACTCAAAGTTTAATGCCGCTCGTTGCCGAGAATGGTATGGATTGGATGTACGCCAACTGTTCCACTACTGCTCAACGTGGCGCGCTTGATTGGAAAAAGAAATTTAAAGCAGCAACGCTTCCTGTATTCAAAGAACTTTATGAAAGTGTAGCCAGTGGAGCGGAAGCAAAACGCACCATTGAAACCTGCAGCAAACCTGACTATCGCGAGAGGCTAGCCGAAGAATTAAAAGAAGTACGCGAAAGCGAACTGTGGCAAGCAGGTGCAGCGGTGCGATCATTAAGGCCAGAGAAAGAGAAAGTGGAAGCAAGCATGATAAACTAACAGACATAGGATACAAGACATAAGTAGTAAGACAAATTTCCTCTTGCTACTTATGTCTAACGTCTTGCGTCTCTCACGAAATGACCGAACAAATCCATCAGCAATTTCCTAAAGCTTACAAAAGCATTGATGAAGCCACGAAACTGTCTGGCTTTACGATGGCCTCTGACGTATTGACTTGTTCGTTGCTTAGAACATTAGCCAGCTCAAAACCCGCTGGTCAATTTCTTGAACTGGGCACAGGGACAGGCTTATCCACTTCATGGATATTGGATGGAATGGATGAAAATTCTTTGCTTACTTCAATTGACAACGATCCCAAGTTTCTGGAAATCGCCCAATCATCTTTGGGTAATGATAAACGATTAAAACTTATCTGCACAGATGGAGGAGAATGGGTTGAAGAAAGCAAAGGTCAAAAATACGATTACATCTTTGCTGATACCTGGCACGGAAAATATCTTCTCTTGGATGAAGTGTTAGCGATGTTAAATAAGGGTGGTCTTTATATTGTTGATGATATGCTACCTCAACCCAACTGGCCGGAGGGCCATCATGAAAAAGCAATCAACCTTGTTGACCTGCTTGAAAAGAGGGGTGACTTAACACTAACAAAACAAGTCTGGGCAACAGGAATAATTGTTGCTGCAAAAAAATAATTTGAACGCCCTCAATCATCATGACATCCACGAAACCATTTAATCTTGACGTCAACGCAGCTTACGAAGTATTGAAACCCGTGGTATTAAAAACACCTCTTCAGTTTCA
>JANOJH010000851.1:0-1163 GCA_031408135.1 Bdellovibrio sp.
AAAAAAACTCCGAAGGATTACGATGTGTGTATTGTAGGGTCGGGTGCCGGTGGCGGTATGGCTGCCTACGTTTTAGCGAATGCTGGAATTAAAGTGGTGTTATTAGAAGCAGGTCCTCTTTACGATCCCGCAAAAAATGTAACACAAATGAAATGGCCGTGGGAGTCACCACGCAGAGGAGCCAGTACACCCCTTCGGAATTTTGGAGATTTCGATGCTGCTTATGGCGGATGGGAATTGGATGGTGAACCCTACACGCATAAAGACGGAACAAAGTTTGACTGGTTTCGCTCACGCATGTTAGGAGGCCGCACGAATCACTGGGGAAGAATTTCACTGAGATTCGGTCCGCGCGACTTTAAACATAAAAGTTATGATGGGCTTGGTGATGATTGGCCGATCAGTTACGATGATGTTGCACCTTACTACGATAAGATAGATCAACTCATTGGTGTTTTTGGATCAAAAGAAAACCTGCCAAATGACCCAGACAGTATTTTTCTTCCACCTCCAAAACCACGCTTACATGAACTTTTTATAAAAGATGCAGGCACTGCACTGAATATTCCTGTTATCCCTTCACGGCTTTCTATTCTTACTAAACCAGTCAATAAAGACCGAGGTTCATGCTTCTATTGCTCGCAGTGTAACCGGGGCTGCACCGTATACGCTGACTTCTCCTCGTCATCCGTCTTGGTTAAGCCTGCTTTGAAAACAGGTAATGTAGATGTCATTCCAAATGCAATGGCGCGTGAAGTGTTGACCAATGCCCAAGGCAAAGCAACAGGTGTTTCATTTGTCAACAAGGATGACATGCAGGAATACACTGTCAATGCAAAAGTAGTTATGCTGGCGGCTAGTGCCTGTGAGTCAGCTCGGCTTCTTCTCAACTCTAAATCCACTTTAAATCCTAACGGACTCGCCAACTCAAGCGGAGTTGTCGGAAAATATTTACACGATTCTACAGGTGCATCAATGGGTGGTGTTCTTCCCAAACTTGTTGGCCGCAAAAGATACAATGAAGATGGTGTTGGTGGTATGCATGTGTACTCACCTTGGTGGCTTGATAATAAAAAACTTGATTTCCCGCGTGGCTATCATATTGAATATGGTGGAGGTATGGGTATGCCTGGTTATGGCTTTGGTTTTGGTATGCAAGGAAC
>JANOJH010000855.1:0-3732 GCA_031408135.1 Bdellovibrio sp.
AAAAAAATACCAAAAGCTCCTAGCATTGATAATGAGAAAATCAAATAAGTCCATGTATCTTTTTTTTTATACTGATCTTCTATTAAGGAAAACTTTTTGGTTTTTGCAATGAATGTTCTTAAAGCCAAGCGAAGCAAAAAAAAGATTACGACCAAGCCGATTGATGTTGCTCCTAAACGCAAGTCCATTTCGCGATAGTTCCATGCATTTCCAGTTGCATAGGTGGCAAAGCTTTCCGCCATTGGGTTCCAGCCATGAGTTGTAAACCAGGCCATTTGCAAAGAAACTCCAATGCTGACGGCCGATAAAACAAAGAAAACTTCTTTTATATACGAAGCTAAATTAAGCTGTTTTGACATCTCATATTCCTTAGCGATTTTTAAAATTTACTTAAAATATCCGAATTTTCAGATAAGAACAGAAACTCCACGCATCCACTGGGTTTCGTTTTCTTAGCCACATTTACCTCGATCATTTAAAAATAACCTATTCTATAAGTGAGGCAATTGTCATTAACTTAAACGAATCAAGAATTAATCTCGGACCACCGTAAGGCATTGAAAACAGTTTTGATGTGCCATCGGACCCAATTCGACATAGAATCCGCTGAGCATCGAATAGGTACGCCGTACCTAATCCCCCGAAAACTCTATTCGACCGACGAAACGTTCACGATAACTGTATCTGTGTATGTTCCCGGAGCTGTGTCAGTCAGGCTGCCGATTTTTACTGTTACGGGAAGGCGAGTTCCATTGGGTGTAGATATTCCCGAAGCACTTTTTACGACAGTTGCAACATTAGTCAGTGCGACCGGGATGCCGTCGACAGTCAGCGAATACGGAACGAATTTCTTTTCGGTTGAATGCTTCAGTTTGCCATCGTTGGTTGAATTCATGGAAACGCTGTAGCCCGCATTGTAGAGAAGTACGATGTCGAAGCCGCGTGTTGCACCCTCAACAAGTTTTCCGAAATCAATATTTTGAGTGGTATCGGTAAAATTGAATGCGGATCCGGTTGAAACCATTGAAACGTCGATTGACTTGTATTGGGTAAACGCAAATTGCACTACTTTTGTATCTCGCAGTATTCGATTATTGAAATCACCTTCGTAAAGTTTAAGCATAAAATTCTTGCTGTAGTTGCCCGAACTGATGTATTGATTTGCGTTCGCATCGATGTAGGCATAGTAGATGCTGTTGAAACTTGTTGTTCCGCCGGCGAATATGCCGAAGAGAACATCTGAAGGGGTTGCCTCGAATTCACCTTTTAGAATCTGGTTGCGGGCGGCATCTTTATAAAACTGAATTGGATAAGTCTGCATGTTGGATTGTATGACTCGAGTTGAGTAAGAGCTGGCGCCACCGTTATCGATTACAACAAAAAAATTTTCACAGCTTCCGCTACCTTTGTTAACTCGTACTTCGAGCGAAACAAAATTATTGGTGTTCAGACTTACAAAAGAGTTTACGTTTGACAGTGTCATCAATGGGCAGGTGGCCCAGGCAGCCTTTGCCAGAAGTATCAAGCCTATAATCACCAGAGTGAACTTTTGCATTATGTACCTTCCTTTTTTTCAAGTGGGATCGTTCCCAAATCTACTTCGATTTTTTCAATTTCCTGAACATCAATCAGAATCCTCTTAAGTCGCGGGTCTGAAAGTTCAATTTCATATTTTCCGTGAGTCAGACCTTCGATAATGAATTTTCCGTTTTCGTCGGTAAAAAAGCTGCTCGAGTGCAACTGGCCGTCAGCCGACCAGATTTTTCCGTACGCATAAGTATGCCATTCCGGAACCTTTGAGCTAAGCTGACCCTTCAGAATCACAGCTTTTTGCACGACAAGCGGAATATATACACCCGATCGGTATTTCGGGATTAAAACGTAAGACTCACGCTCTAGGTGATGGCCAACCTGAAGTTCCGTTGAATTAAACTGTAAACGATTATGGTGGTACGATGTTAGATTGGAGAAAACAAAATCGGCGTCGTTGTTGAGATAGATAATGTCCTTTTCCGTTCCGTTCGGAATAGACAATTTGCTTTCATCGGAAAGACCGTTTGGAGAAATGATAGCAAAGGAATCAGATACGTGACGCGAAAAGGCAACTCCGTCGACCGTCCAGACAAATGCCGATCCGAACCCGACCTGTGCCGTTGTATTAACTTCGGCCTCGGAACTATCTCCAAAAACCCTGAGGCGCGACTCAAAAAACCGGCCGAAATAGTCTCCGGCAACATCCATTTGCTGAGACGCTGCGGATTCGCGCGGGGCCTGTTTAGAGGCGTAGCCTGAAAGCCTGAAATCGTTGTAGTTGCGGGTATTATTCTTTGCAAGTCGAATTGATGTGCTGTTATTTGGTGAGTTGTGAGAAACGCTCGCCAGTGATCTGCCCTGCGTTTCGGTCCAGGTCAATGTTGCGAGAATCTGATCCAGGTAGCGCTGCTGTTCTGTCCAGTTGTAGTTTAAATCAAACATCCAGCTTCGTGTTAACTGGCTCTGAAAACCGATTCGGCGCGCGAGATCATCAGGAGAGCCATTTTGTCCGACTACTTTTGATATACTTATACTTGCAGAGGTATTGGAAGCTATTTGTTTTTGAAGTATGAAATCATAGCGGTGAGAGTAATTCGGAAGAAGGGGAGCTGTTACCGTTATTGTCTTGAACAAAGCTGATCGGAGTTCTGCACCGAGCAGAACCCGTAGACCGGCAAAATAGCTGTTCGAGATGTCGGGGGAACTGTAACGCCACTTCTGAGCATTTGCTGTTTTGACGACATCGTCGCTGTAAAAGCCAAAATCAAAAACATTTGTTCCGATATCACTTAGGTATCCTAAGGCCAAACCGGCCAATTTCGAAGAATCGTAAGTCTGAAAATTTGCACCCAGCGTAAGTTGATCATTAACTCCATACTGGTGAAAGAACGAGCCGAAAACGCGCGGATCATAAAGTTTTTCGTTCAATTCGTAGTAAGCAGGAACTCCGACCTGATAGGAATAGTTGTGAACACCCGTTGCGAGAATCTGATTATCAAAAAAAAGATCAACCTGAAACTCTTCTCTGCCTCCGAAATCATCGATTAAAATGACGGTAACTCTGTTGCGCCCATAAAGGACAGGAAGTTCCTTTAAGTTGTAAGGCCCTGGAATAACCCTGAATCTGGTAATTAGAATTCCATTCACGTATACTTCCATTAGTGAACTTTTCCGCACGTCGATGATTGTTGAGCGTTTACTCAGAGATCCGCGCTCCGGGTAAATATTGAACTGTTTCTGAAACTGGATTCCTGCAGCCGGCAGCGAGGACTGAAACGCCTGAACGCCAGTGAAATAGTCGCCTGCGCGAAGTCTTGATTGTGTGTATTCAAAATCATGAACCAGCGATGTTTCAAGGCGCTGAAACGGCTTAATCTCGAATTCTTTGTAATTTGCAGTCGTTTCGAAAGTAAAATAGTTGATATTCTGAACAAATTCGAAACGTCCTTCTTTTGGCTCGTCCTTATTGACAAAAGTTGAAGGCATCGAAACTGCGCTGAAGCCTGCCAAAAAAGAAAAATTCAGGTAACCGGAATAGTCCTTGTTGTAAAGCGAAAGCCCGGCCTTTGTTCGTTTGATAGTTAAAGGGAAGTCTTTAACAGACCGCATATCGTTCGGAATGGTCAGAATCAGTTGAAGTTCGCGTTCGGAAAAAACCGAAATTATACCGACGCGTTCGAGATCTTCAATGCTCAGGGA
>JANOJH010000727.1:0-1074 GCA_031408135.1 Bdellovibrio sp.
TTTGGTTCGGCTAGAAGATGCCTTGAATGTTAAATTTCCATATTCTAAACGATAATTTTCCCAAATCATTGGAAAATGGTTCTAAAAAAAGACTTTTGTGAACATGAATGACATTGTACTACCTCACCTACAGCTTAAAAAATTCGCAACCGAAATTTTTCTTAAAATTGGATGCCCGGAAGAGCAGGCCAATAAAGCAGCAGATGTATTGCTGAGCGCTGACCTTCGGGGTATTGATTCTCATGGACTTGCGCGACTATCTGGCTATGTCAGACTTTGGGAAGCAAAACGCATAAACAGTACGCCTAACATCAGAATCGTTCACGAATCCCCCAGCACAGCAGTTGTTGATGGCGATGCCGGACTTGGTCTGATAATTGCACCTCGCGCCATGGAGATAGCCATCGCCAAAGCAAAGACGTGCGGCACAGGTTGGGTGGCCGTAAAAAATTCAAATCACTTTGGCATTGCAGGTTATCATTCCATGATGGCGTTGAAACACGACATGATCGGAATTTCTATGACCAATGCAAGTCCACTGGTTGCTCCAACTTTTTCGGTAGAACGATTGCTCGGAACTAATCCTATTTGTGTCGCCATTCCAGCAAATGAACAACCGCCATTTGTTGCTGATTTTGCAACTACAACGGCTGCGAATGGAAAATTAGAAATCTTACAGCGAAAAAATAAAGACGCTCCAGAAGGATGGATACAAAAGAAAGATGGATCGGTTTCAACCAATCCAAATGAATTAAAAGATGGCGGTGCGCTCGTTCCGCTTGGCAGTGATCGTGAACATGGAAGCCATAAAGGTTTTTGTTTAGGGGCTTGGGTTGATATTTTCTCAGCCGTCTTGAGTGGGGCGAACTATGGACCTTGGGTGCCGCCCTTTGTTAGTTTCTTAGCGCCACCAACTGATCCAGTTGGGGAGGGCATCGGTCATTTTTTTGGTGCTATGCGAATTGATGCATTCAGACCTGCGAGCGAATTTAAATTTCACATGGACAATTGGATAGCTCGCTTCAGATCCGCGAAGACAATTGAAGGTCAGGAAAAACTGATTATCCCTGGTGA
>JANOJH010000749.1:0-1196 GCA_031408135.1 Bdellovibrio sp.
GGCAATCCAGCTACTCCACGCTTCACAATAAAACCTTGTGCTTCGGCATAATCCGCAAGTTCTTTTGACGATTTATATTCTTTTAAAGCGGTTTCGGCATACGCCCAGATTTTATCGCTGACAGTGATGAGCTCTTGCTGGTGTTTATCAACTGACCTGATTATAGCTTCTTTATTCGGATTTGGTTTTACCTGCCCACCTTCGGCATTCAGGCGGGCTTTTTGAGCAAACACTGATACTGTGCCAAGCATCAAGAAGAACAGGACTGTTTTTTTCATGTGATTAATTTTTTAAAAGGTAAATTTTTTGAAGCTCAAATTCAAGGGTTTTTATGGAACTCCTTACAATAAACGAATGAAATGACCGCAAAAGTCCTGTTGGAAATTAGATACCGATCGGTATCTTTGTGCATGCGCAATTCGGAAGCAACGAAAGAGACGATTTTAAAACGTTCGGGCATCTTGTTCAATACAAAAGGCTACAAGGCTACTTCTATCAGCAACATTACTGATGCCACTGGATTGACAAAAGGTGCTATCTACAGGCACTTCACAAATAAGCATGAACTGGAGCTGGAAACATTAATGCACCTATCAACAATTATGTTTGAAAAATTACGCGAACGAATACGGGAAAAAACCACTGCCGGTGAAAAGCTCCGCGCTGTTTTCAAATTTTTCGAGTCGTATATCAATAGTCCCCCGGTAAAAGGCGGGTGCCCCTTGATGAATGCTGCTGTTGAAGCAGATGATGCGCACCCCATGCTGCGAAAAGGAGCCGTGAAAATTTTAACGACATACCGCGAATCTCTACTCGCTATCCTTTCCAATGGTATTAAACACAAACAAATCAGGCCGGAAATCGATAAAGAAATGTATGCCACACTTTTTTTTGCATCGTTGGAAGGAGCCATCATGATGAGCAAACTGACCGGCAATGAAAATGATATAAAAAGGACTATTGCTTTCTTAGAAAAACAATTAAAAGAAATTGAAGTATAAAAATTTTTTAACCACAAAGATACCGATTGGTATCTTAAAAGGCATGCTATGAAAACAGTTATCATGAAATTTCTCGGGCTATATATTAACGTATTGGCCCTTGTTGCACCACGCTACGCAGAAGGCTTTGGGCTGAAACTATTTTGTCGTCCCTTACGGGGAAAAATGACACCACGACAAAAAGAATTTCTGAAA
>JANOJH010000793.1:0-1288 GCA_031408135.1 Bdellovibrio sp.
CGTTGGTGGTGAACTGGCCGGGGGAGATTGGGAAGAAATAATCAATCGATAGCTTTATCTTTGAAATATGCCTTCTATAATCCCCATGCCTTCGCAGAGCTTCGGCAGACAAGCCACCTTCGAATACGACACCTGCCTGCCATGCCTCCATTTTATTTCGGCAGGTAAACCGGCAGGCAGGTCTTCATCTCTTACCACCCAACGGTACCGCTCAAAATAATCTGTAGTTAAAATATTGCTATTTTTGATGTTAAGTTTTAACTATACATAAAACTTATATGAAAACGTCAAATAAATATATTTCAAGGCCCATTTATCTGGATAGGATAAAGCCATTCATTGGCAAAAATCTGATTAAAGTGTTGGTAGGCCAGCGCAGGGTGGGCAAAAGTTTTTTGCTGCTCCAATTGATGGACATCATCCGCCAGCAAGACCCCACCTGCAATATAATCTACATCAACAAAGAGCTTTTTGAACATGACAGTCTTCGGGATTATAAAGACTTGATGAAAAATGTAAATGCGCAAACCATTAGCAGTAAGAAGAACTATCTATTCATTGATGAGATTCAAGACATCGAAAATTTTGAAAAAGCCATTCGCAGTTTGCAGGCCAAAGGCGACCACGATATTTACATCACGGGCAGCAACGCGTTTTTGCTTTCGGGCGAATTGGCAACTTATCTAAGTGGTCGCTATATCGAGTTCAAGATTTTTGGTCTGACGTATAACGAATTTGTCACGTTTCATCAATTGCCCGATTCACAAGAAACTTTTCTTACCTACTTGCGCTACGGGGGCTTGCCGTATCTCATTAACATAAGCCTTACCGATGATTTAGTTTATGATTATCTGCGCAATATTTATGCAGCCATTCTCTTTAAGGACATAGTAGCGCGGCACAACATCCGTAATGTATCGCTGCTTGAAAATCTGGTGAGTTATGTGGCGGATAATGTCGGTAACCTTCTTTCAGCAAAAAGTATCAGCGATTTTCTAAAATCGCAAAAAATAAAAGTGACGCCCAATGTGATTCTCAGCTACCTCCGTTTTTTAGAACAAGCCTTTTTTGTTTTAAAAGTAAACCGTGAAGAATTGCGCGGGAAGAAGATCTTCGAGATCGGTCAGAAATATTATTTGGAAGATCTCGGTCTTCGGCATTCGCTATTGGGTTATCGCACTGCTGACATTGGCAAAATCTTAGAGAACATCGTCTACCTACACTTGGTGATTGCGGGTTATCAAGTGCGCATTGGGAAATTCCAAAATAAAGAAATTGATTTTATCTG
>JANOJH010000815.1:0-2518 GCA_031408135.1 Bdellovibrio sp.
AATTCAGGAAGTAATTTGTGCTTTAGTTGCATTTGTTCCCGTTGTTGTAATAAAATAACCAAATATAAAACCAAGGTGAACAATTTGTTGTCTCACCTAGATAGGACAAAAAATGAACACAATGACTGCTGAAATGAGAACCTTAAAGGATAAGTTAAAAACTACTTGGCAATCCGGTGACTATGGAGTTTTTGCTAAATATCTTGAAAAGGGTGCTCTAGAATTTTTTGATCGACTTGATATTGCTCCCGGCACACGTCTTCTCGATGTTGCATGCGGTGCCGGACAATTAACAATCCCTGCCGCTCGCCGCGACATCAAAGTGACAGGTCTCGACCTTGCGGCAAACTTGGTTGAACAAGCCACCGCCAAGGCAAAATCCGAAGGATTGAATGTTGAGGTCTTGGAAGGGGATGCCGAAGCCCTACCCTTTAAAGACGCATCTTTTGATGTCGTTATGAGCTTGATAGGTTCGATGTTTGCACCAAGACCCGAACTCGTGGCATCTGAGATGATCCGAGTTTGCAAGACTGGTGGAAAAATCATCATGGGTAATTGGACACCGGAAGGACACGTTGGCCAGATGTTCAAAGTCATTGGTAAGCATGTTCCACCGGCACCCAATTTCCCGTCACCGCTTTTATGGGGCAATGAGGACACTTGCCGTCAACGGTTGAGTCACGGTGTAAAAGATCTTCGCATTAAACGTTATATGTACCCTTTTGAATACCCGTTTTCACCTGCCAAGGTAGTCGACTTTTTCATAGAGTACTATGGACCCACCAACCGAGGCTTCGCCTCCCTCGATGAAACCGGAAAAAAATCTTTTCACGAAGACCTAACTGCACTATGGAGCCGTAACAACGTAGCGACTGATGGCACAACTAAGGTGCTTGCGGAGTATATAGAAGTGGTTGGACTTCGAGCTTAAACATTTAAAACCCGTTAATCTTCGCTTGGCGGGGCCTTTCCAAATAGAATTTTCATGCCTACCCGAATCTCCGCACCGGTATTAGATCCGGCAATTTTTTCGCCGTTCATATTCTTGATACTGGGTGAAACCGTGGCCCCTTGCTTTCCAATACCCCAGAAAGGTATTCCAAAATGGTAGAGGGCTCCGATATCGAAACTGAGAGCACTTTTCGTATAAAAATCCACGCGAAGGCCGGTCCCCATCCCAAACGCAATATTATTATAAAGATCCTTTGAAGGGGATTTGACGGCATTTACAATTCCGGCAAAATAGAGAGGAATACTCCAAACCACAGACTTCGTATCTGCGCCTTCACTAAGTTCGAAATTATTTTGAAAATACATCGACTCCATAAGGTGAACACCACCGGCGGGTACTATAACATAAGGAGTGTTCTCAGCATCGGTTGTCGGAGCCTGAAATTGCCCTAATGAAGCCCTTCCTTTCTTATAACCGAAAGAAAAAGTTCCAAAACGCAGGCCGATATCAACTGTGGTTTTTAAATCGCTGTTAAGCTGCTGTTGAACATTCGATTGAAACTGAGGAGAAAAACCAAAGACAATTCCTCCTGAACCTGACCCCCACTCATACCGAGCATACCGATCGGCTTTCGCCTCGGTTTCATTAAATCTGAGTACGACTGCTTCTTTTTTCTCTGAAGGAGGCGATAGCGCAAGATATTTTGCATAAGCGTTGCTCGAGCTCTGAAGATTCCCCAGCCGTTCTTCGGTAGCGCCTAGAAGCAACCAGGCATCACGATTTAAAGCTGCGACCGGAGCTGCGCTTGTTGCAAGCTTTGCCTCATCTCGGGCTTTTTCCCACTGTTTATTTGCTACAAACTCGCGTGAAAGTTTTTGATGATTAAAAGCCTTTTCAAGACTTTGAGAATCTGAGTCTGCAAAGGAGGTCAATACAGAAAACGTAATAAAAAGGACGTACAGCAAATGAAGTCTCATTTTAAAGTCCTTTCTTTCCGTTATTATTCATAAAGCCCTGCTTATAACTGTCAATCCATTCAAGCCGACATGGTCCTTGTGCCCGCTGATCGGTAAAAGACGTATCTTTTTCACCGCGAGTAGCGGCACCCTGGCCCGCCTGAAAAGCCTCTTGCAAAGCTAACTTTTTTTGCTTATTTCCCGAATCAAAGCCGGCACGATAATCACTCACGCAGCCCTCGCTTTGATCAGCAGACACACCCACGCAGGCCGCTCCTGCATTTTGTGAAATACACTGACTGGCATGCTCTAAACCCTTTGAGTAAGATTCAGATTTAACTTGGCCCTCGGCATTACCACCCGAGGGCCATGCTGGAATTGGGTCAAGTAGCGCAAACATCGGCGCCACCCGCTGATCCCTTCTGGCTTGACGTTCACGCTCGATACGCGCTTGCTCTATTGCCGCCTTAACGGCGGCAATTCTTTCAACGGGCGGCTGGTATCACTCAGATCCTCCACCGCAATCACCGCGCCTTCTTCCACCAGCTTCCGCGCCTGGACATAGTCCTTGACCATATTGACCGCATCGCAGGCGATCAGCTTGCCGCCG
>JANOJH010000864.1:0-9866 GCA_031408135.1 Bdellovibrio sp.
GTAGGACTGCTTAGCGGAATTTTTCCAGCGCTCAAAGCAGAAAAGTTGCAAGTTATTGAAGCCCTCCGCTCGGAATAACTAAGAAGCATGAGGATAGGTGTTTCAAAGGCCATATCAGTCCATTTGCCAGCTTATCGCTCAGACTATTACAATGGCGATTATGAATGTACTTCGCGGAAAAGATGATGATCACCGGGGCTTGGGAGGTTTCTTTCTCCGACAGGGAATCTACATGGCAGTTTCAATGGTTTTTGCGTAGTTAGGCTCACTCGTTGTAAATTATTTTTCACGGGAGAATTCCGGGTGATGCCGGTGGCACTCGCTACTCAACGCCTGAAAAATGACCGCTGCACTCTTAAAATTGCAGAGCCTGCATCTCTTCGGAAAATCCACTGGTTTTTCAGCGTTGTTTATGACTCACCCGCCGCTGGAAGAGCGAATTGCGGCTCTGAAAAACCGAAGCTACGCTTCTTCTCATTAAGAAGAAGTGTAGCCTCAAAAAATTTATTTTATTAACGAGTCAACGGTCGATTTCACTTTGCCTAGGTATTGAGTAAAGCCTTTGTGAACGTCTTCGACTGTTAATTTGATCTCGACATCCGGTGTAACGCCTAGATTTTCAATTGGATTTTTGTCGGCGCGTTCCGCGATAGAACCGGTGTAGCTGATTTGTGAAAATCCAAATGAATTCGGGAAAGTGATAGAGCCAACATATCCACCGGCTCCCGCAGTTCGCGTACCGACGATCGTTGCGCGCTTGTTATCCTGCATAATAGCGGGGAAGAAATCGCCGCCTGAAAAATCCAGTTCATTGATAATAATAACGATAGGTTTTGTGTACTTAACTTTAGTACTCGGGTTAATGCGGTCTACGCCCCAGATGTAATGCGGCTCGGTCAGTTTTTTTCCTGCAGCCCATTGGTCTATCATAAAATTAGCGTATTCACGGATGTTAACAACCAACTGGTAGGTGACCGGAAAACCAGAAAAGCTCTCGCCAAGAACTTTTTTTGCATCTGCATCGTTTTTCACGCCAGCTAACATTCTCAATATTGAAGCTGCATTATTAACGCGGCTTAAATCCAGAGCCATTCGATGTTGAGGGGTTGTAGCAGAGTCCGTTATCATCATAGAAACGAGTGCGTAGAGGTAGAAAACCGATCCACCTGGATTACTCACCTGATCAATAACCATTGCACTGGTGGTCTTTTCAAATCTTTCGAGCACAGCGGCCATTTCTTTCAGCGCTGCTTCTTCATCTTCTGGCGAGTAAGAAGGAATACGCAAAACTCCAACAAGCTTGCCTTTTTCGCTCAGGTAGATGTAGGCATCAAAAATACTGTCATCGGCACTTTGCCAGACTTTTTCGCCGAGCTCAGGTAAGAATGATTCTTTCTCGCCAATTTCCCAGTTGCCGATAGCTTTTGTTGCAGCAAGCGCCTGCTGCGAAACCATCATCGGCATAGAAATCAGGTCTTTTACTTTTGGGGTTGTTTCAAAGAGTGATTCTCTGGTTTTTCCCGGTACTTGTTCTTTACGGTATTCCCAAACTAACTGAAAAGTTGTGGATTCGGTTTCTTTCGCTCTCTTGAGCGTCAGCAGCACCGGCCCCTGCGGCACCTTCATGTTCGCGCGGCCCGAACGGTATAAAAGGTACATATCGGCAAGCGCCAGATCTGTTGCCGGAACATTCGGTCCGCTGAATAATTGAAGTTCTTTCAGCAGATCTTCAACTTTTTTGCCATCGATCGCCAGCAGCTCATCGCCCACCGCAAATGGAAAAGCATCTTTTGACAACTTTGTGCGTTCGATGCCGACTATCAAGGTTTTCCCCTCGATTGTGCGGACCGAGAATGGCAAGGTCGCCACTTCTGTTGAATAAAACTGAATACTTACATGATAATCCTGCGTCGATTGAACAAAATCAGCGAGAGCGTCGCGATATTCACGAACAGAAGTTGCCGCTTCAATTTTGGTCAGAGCCGTATTCAATTCTTTTTCGACACTCCAGCCTAGGTGGCGTTCTTTCCATTGTTTCGGTGCATACTGATTTTGAAATACAGAACCAATTATTTTCATTTCCGCTGTCAATTGAGTTTTTAGTTCCGGCGAAAGCTGGGCCTGTGCTGTAAGCGTACCCAATACCAATATAGAAAAAAATATCTTCATAAGTGTTCCCCTTTGATTTTTTTTGCTGACGAAAAACTAAGCCATTTCGCCCGCAATTACCAACAAAATCAAATTTAGTTACACCTCACGGAAATTATTACATAAGCGGGGCTCCGGTAAACTGTTGCTCTTCGGTAGAGCCTCTCATTGCCATAGTTGAAGACAGGCCTTTGCTGACGACCGAACTCACAAGATCAAAATAGCCGGTTCCGACTTCGCGTTGATGTCTGGTCGCCGTGTAGCCTCCCGCTTCAGCCGCAAATTCGTCATTTTGTAAAGTACAGTAGGCCGGCATTCCGTGTTTGTTATATTGGTTTGCCAGCTCGTACATCGAGTAATTCAACGCATGAAAGCCGGCCAAAGTAACAAATTGAAATTTGTAACCCATGGCATTTAATTCCGTGTGAAATTTTGCAATCGTGTGTGCATCCAGTTTCTTGCTCCAGTTAAAAGAGGGCGAGCAATTATACGCCAACATTTTTTCCGGATAATGTTTTCGGATGCCCTCTGCAAAAAGCTTGGCTTCTTGCAAATCCGGCGTTGAAGTTTCACACCAGACCAGATCGGCATACGGGGCATAGGCAACGCCTCGGGCAATCGCCATGTCGATTCCGCCGGTGATTGAATAAAATCCTTCGGGCGTGCGTGCCCCGGTAATAAATTTACTATCATTGCCATCTACATCACTTGTAATCAGCTTTGCCGCATCGGCATCTGTCCGTGCGATGATAATTGTGGGCACGTCCAACACATCTGCAGCTAATCGGGCGGCGTTCAAGGTTTTAATAAATTGCTTCGTCGGTACAAGGACTTTTCCACCGAGATGTCCGCATTTTTTTTCTGATGACAATTGATCTTCGAAATGTACACCTGAAGCCCAGGCTTCGATCATCGCTTTCATTAATTCAAACGCGTTCAGCACGCCACCGAAGCCCGCTTCAGCGTCGGCAATGATCGGTGCAAACCAATCTGTTTCGCAGATACTTTCGGAATGACAGATTTGATCGGCTCTTTGCAATGCCTGATTGATTTTTTTCACAACGGCCGGTACTGAATTTACCGGATACAAACTCTGATCAGGGTACATGTGCCCTGATAAATTAGCATCGGCCGCAACTTGCCAGCCCGATAGATAAATTGCTTTAAGGCCGGCCTTCACCTGTTGCATGGCCTGATTTCCCGTCAATGCGCCGAGAGCGCGAACGGCCTCAGGCTGCTTTAACAGCGACCACAGTTTTTTTGCACCGTGATCGGCCAGCGTGTATTCGATTTTTAAACTGCCGGACAAAAGCAAAACGTCCTGAGCCGAATAGTCGCGCCGGATTCCGCTCCAGCGCGTGTCGTTTGCCCATGAATTCTGTATTTCGTTCACTTTACGCATGCGAATCTCCTTGTTGGCTTAGGTTGTGAAAAAATGACTCAGTTCTTTCTGTAAAAATATTTCCTGGATTTTTTCTTTAGCTTCGCAATACTGGCGTACATGTTCGGGCGAAGAGATTTTTTCCTGCTCGATTATTTTCTGCAATTCTTCATCGAACAAACGGCGCACAAGCTGCTCGTTGACAGGTGTTCCGTCATCCAGACAGATCTGATGATGCAGCCACTGCCATACCTGTACGCGGCTGATTTCAAGCGTAGCCAGATCTTCCATTAAATTTTCAAACGAAATACAGCCAAGCTCCTGATCCCAACCCTGCTGATAGGCAATCCCCACTCGGATATTCTGTCTTAAGCCTTCAATTGTTTTCGGTCCTACGGCTTCAGGCAAAAGCTCCGGCTCTGATGGAGCATCTGCGTGCATGACGTCAAGTTGGTTGGTTTTTTTGAACTGCTCTTTAGCATGAGTTACAAAATACGGATGCGACACCCAGCAGCCGTCGTGTCCGATACTGGCTTCGCGGCACTTGTCGGCAATTACTTTTTCAGTCTGAATTTTTCGAAGTTCGGCATCTTGCCCCGGCGTAAATGCAGACATTCCACCCATGGCATAGGCTCCGCGCTTGTGGCAAATCTTAATCAGATGTTTGGCGTAGTTGTCCATCCATGGTTTAGTCATGTCGATTGTGCTTCGGTCGGCCAGTACGCGGTCTTTATGCATTTTCAGGGTTTTAATGTCAGAGAAAATCTTATCCCAGCGCCCGCCGTTCAGGCCGCACGCACGTTCACGAATTTCAAAAAGAATTTCTTCCATCTGAAAAGCTGCAGGAAGTGTTTCAATCAGGAATGTCACCTTCAATGTGCCATGCGCGAGGCCCAGAAAGTCCTCGATACTTCTGAAGAGCTGATTCCACCACCGGGCTTCAAGATAATGTTCACATTTAGGAACATAAAACTTAGGCGTTTTGCCAGACTTTAAAAAATTTTTCGCTGTATGGAACGCTGTTGCTGCCAAGTCAAAAAGTCCGGCCGAAATCGGCGTACCATTGATCAGAACATTTTTTTCGGGCAGATGAAGGCCACGTACCCGCACCATCGGGTGCGCCATGTTGGCGGGATCTAGCTTATAGAGCTTCGGCGCGCCCCCCGATTCAGCCGGCTGTTCATAAGTTAAATTCAAGTTCGCTACACCGATTAAATTTTCAATTCCGCAAATAACATTTTTCCAGGTCGGCCCCATTGAGTCTTCAAAATCCAGCATGGCCATACAGGCCCGCACGCCATCTTGGTTCGGATTAAGCATATTAATGACCATTTTAGTATTTGAAACCGGCCCCGTAATTTCGACGCGCCGGTCCTGTAAATCTGGCGGAATCGGCGCCACTTTCCAGCCGGTTTTACGCGACGGATGATCTTTTTTAAACCGGGGAACTTCTCCTGCATCGTAAAGATTCTGTTTTTCGATTCTAGCCGCCAGCAGAGTTTGGCGCTCACTTTCAAAAGACGTATGAAGTTCAGCAAGTAAAGTCTCCAGATCTGAAGGAAACAAATCCGAAAAACCGTTCGTCTTCGATTCAAAGCCGGTAATCTCTATTGTTAATGGTCGCTCAACATAATTCGTCCTCTGAAATATCGAATGTTTTTCGGTAATCATAAAACCTCCTCATTTCTGCTCACTCAAATCGTGGTAAAATTTTTCATGGAGTTCAAGGTTATATTCCGGCAAAGGCTAAATTAACAATCATGTTAAGTATTGAAATCACCAAACTGGCTTTTCGACGGGGAAATAAGTATCGCGAGCCCTTTTAGCTACGTCTCAAAATTCAGTCGCGTGGTAGATTTTTTTTCAGAATTTTCCCGCTGTCGCCTTTCGGAAGCGCTGCCAGAAAAACTATTTTTTTGGGAATTTTAAATTTGGCCAGATTTGCTGAACAATGATCTAGGATGGATAAAACCACCCATCGCGAATGGTTTCATATGTCGCTTTAGGGTTTTTCTGGCGTTAAGCGAGTTCCAGAAAATACTTTTATGAGGCGAAGCTACCCTTTTCGCTTGATAGATTCAAGTATTTATAGGAAACCTACAGAGCTAATTTTATTCTTAAGAGGGGGAAATCATGTCAGAAATTAAGTTCGACTTCACTGGTAAACTTGCAATCGTCACAGGTGGCGCGCAGGGAATCGGCTTCACGATCACCCGCCAGTTTCTTGAAGCGGGCGCCAGTGTATGTATCTGGGATTATTCTGAAAAGGCACTGAGCACGGCCAGCCGCGAGCTTTCGCAGTATGCGGATCGGCTTCAGATAGTTCAGGTGGATATCACCAATCGTGAATCCGTAACAACGGCGGTTGCCAGCCTTAAAAGCAAACCCGAAATTCTCGTTAATAATGCCGGAATTACCCGCGATAAATCTTTCGGTAAAATGCTTGCTGACGACTGGGACGCTGTTATCAATACAAATCTGACAGGCCTGTTCAACGTTACAAAAACTTTGTTCGAAAGTTTTAATCCTTCTTCTCAGCAAAAGAGAATTATCAATATTTCAAGCGTGGTAGGTCTTTACGGAAATTTCGGTCAGGCCAACTATGCGGCGGCTAAAGCCGGCGTTGTCGGAATGACGAAAACTCTGGCTAAAGAATTGGGACGCAAAGGCTTCACGGTCAACGCTGTGGCACCGGGTTTTATCAAAACCGCGATGACCAATGCTATGCCTGAAGAAGTTTTACAACAAATGTCATTTAAGGTTCCGGTTCAAAGACTGGGCGAAACTTCAGATATCGCGAACGCCGTACTTTTCTTAGCAAGTGATGCGGCTTCATATATTAACGGTACGGTTATTTCTGTCGATGGCGGAATAGTTTTATAGTCGGGAGACTCATGAAAAAAATGAACTGGTTTTTTTACGCTTTTATTACTGGTCGGTTTAAATGTAACAAGTCCGGTAAGCGAAGTGAGAACTCATATTCAATCTTTGCTGCGAAGAAATAACCTCCACTATAAATCTGAAACCGGAAATCTTTCACATTGGACTAAGCATCACCTCTGCTGGATTGAACGAAAAATCTCAGAATCAAGTGGCAGTTTTAAGAAAAATCTTGAACTGCTCTATCAGCAAATGAAATGGCTAGACCATACAATATCAGAATACGACACTATCGCAGACGAACTGGCCGCCAGCGAAAAATATAAAAAACAAGTTGAAGCCTTGGTTTGCTATAAAGGGATTAAAAATATACTTGCCCTGGTGATGATTACAGAAATCGGCGACATCAAGCGCTTTGCGCATCCCCGACAGCTGGTCTCATGGATGGGAATGGACATTAGGGAATACTTCTCCGGCGGCAAACATCACCGTTTTGGCATGACAAAGCATGGAAATCGATACCTGAGAACAGCTTTTGTTGAATCCAATCAGAGAGTTTTCCGGGCAAAATCAATTGGCGGTGATCTTAAGCGACGAAGAAAAAATATTGATCCGGAACTTATTCAAATAGCAGACCGATGTATGGCTCGTTTAACAAAAAAAGGTAGTCGGCTTTTAATAGCTGGCAAACACACCAACAATGTAAAAGTCGCTTGCGCCAGAGAAATGGTGGGTTTTGTTTGGGAATCATTGAATAAAGTAGCTTGCTAATAATAATTTTAATATTTATTTTTGATTGAATTTTGGAGGTCTGTTAGAAATCGGATTTTATGAGAGGATAAGACAGAATTTTGGGAAGCCCACGTGTGCGTCTTTAGATTAAAGCGTCTGTGACTAGGTTGTGGTAACCCCATATTAAAGCTTTGTGAAAATGTAGACTATACATATTGGACAGAAATGTACTCTGGCGCCAAGACAAGCACCAAAGTCGATGGAAAATCGGATCCTAATATAAAAACTACAAAATAACTCTTTCCTTATCGGATATAATCAGATACAATCAGATATAGTTATGAGTAGCCATTTAACAAAACGCTTAGAGAGCATCTCCGGGAAGGACCTGACTTCCATCATATCGAAGATTGCAAAGATTGACGAGTTCAAAGGCTTTTGGAAAGTCGGTCCAGTATTAAATCCCCAAGCTCTGGGGCGACTCAAACACAGTATCGTGGTTACATCGACTGGCGCCTCGACCCGTATTGAAGGTAGCAATCTTTCGGACAAAGATGTCGAGAAATTACTCAAAGGCTTGCGCGTGAGCAAGCTAAAGGACCGCGATTCTCAAGAGGTCGCGGGTTATGCCGAAGTTCTTCAGGCCGTTTTCGATTCCTACCGCGATATTCCCTTTACCGAAGGTGTGATCCTGCAATTTCATGATCAATTGTTGAAATATTCCGAGAAAGACCAAAAACGAAAAGGCAAATATAAATCGGCGCCAAACAAAGTCGTCGCCTTTGATCCGTCGGGCGGCGAAAAGGTCTTATTCAGCCCGACCGAACCTCATCTAACTCCGTCTGAAATGCAGGAGCTAATCGAATGGACAAAAAAAGAACTTAAGTCTCGCGAGAACCACCCTGTTCTGGTCATCGCAAACTTTATTGTTGAATTTTTGGCAATCCATCCCTTTCATGACGGCAATGGTCGCCTGAGCCGCATACTGACCAACTTGCTCTTGCTGCACGCAGGTTATACTTATATGCCTTATGCTTCGCTTGAGAAGATCATCGAGGACCATAAAGTAGAATACTACATTGCACTCAGAACCGCCCAGAAGGACGGCAAATCACCCAAGGCAGAAGTCGCTCGCTGGATTCACTTTTTTATCGATGCAATGGTCCACCAAATAGAAGTGCTAAAAGGTTTTCTGCAATCAACGCCAAAGGAAGCCCTACTTTCTCCGAATCAGCAAAAAGCGCTCACTCTGCTAGACAAACACGAAGAGATTTCGACAAAGCTAATTGCGATCCGTCTTAAAATCCCAGCCGTCAGCGCAAAGCAGGTTTTGAACCGATTGCTCGATCTTAAATTGGTAAAACGTATAGGAGCAGGACGAACTACTCGCTATACAAAGCCATAAGTTGTCGCGTCGCTACTCGCAGAGCCAAAAATTATACAAACTTCGAAGGATCGGGTAGGCCCAGCCATTGCTGACTGAGCCCCTCCACAGAACCACATCGTGCAGATTTCCCGCAATGGGCTCTTCAGAAATAATCGCATCACAGCCTATGGTACGCAATCAGATCATTGTAACTCAGTCGAACTCGAGGCGGAGGTAAAGGGTACTGTTTCAGAATGCTTGCAAATTCGGCCCAGTTAACCCGTCCTCTTTGGCTTCGTCTGGACAGGCTATGGCGCCACTCATTTTGTACCTGGTGCCAAAAATTATTTATTCGGGCTGCATTTCCTGCAATTCCGTAATAATTAAAATGACCGCGCAAGACCGCACCCAACATTTTAGCCTGCTCTTTCACAGGCCAGTGCTGGATTCTTTTTATTGTCTGCTTTGCAGATTCCCTAGCCCTACCATAACGGCTTTTATCCGTGCGAAACACTGTCTTTATTGCCGTACCACTACGGTTCTTGGCTCTGTAAATTGTAAAACCAAGAAACGTCATATGTCGACGTTCATGGGTTTTCGATTGTGCTCGAAAACTCAAGTTCGTCTGATGAGTCTTCTTATCCGAGATTGTAAGCCCGAATTGATTTAGCCTGGCGATCAAGAGTATTTTCATCGTGTCTACGTCTGCTGCTGTTTTAAAGAAGAAACAAAAATCATCAGCATAACGTACAAGGTTTGCCTTGCCGCCAAACTGCATCTTGATTTTCTTTTCAAACCACAGGTCTAAAACGTAATGTAGATAAATATTAGCTAAAAGTGGACTGATCGACCCACCTTGAACTAGCTTTTGAAAACATGCCGGGATCTACGCCTCCGGTGACTGAAAGCAGACTTGCATATCGCCTGCTACTCTTTCGCCTTCCCTATCTTAGACACTAGGTCGGCAGTCACAACTTTTCCTGTTACGGAGTTTCGTCCATTCATCTCATTGATTCAGCCTATTTCCTCGATACTCATCCGCTTTACAATGTCGGTCACCCTTCACCGCAGGATGAAATCTTCATTTCTGTTTGCTCAACTTTGAAATGGTGCCCATTACCTGGCACACGCTCCTTTCACACTTTGCTTGACGCACTCTAAGTAGCATAAAAGCACTTTCCCCATAATTCAAAAGTATCCGCATCCCCTATTCTGCTGAGAAACCTTAATCCTGATAAAGTCATTTTATGTTACACAGGACTTTTGGCCTTAGATTTTTCTAGTTATTGAATATTCAGCAACGTCATTCTCACTGAAAAAAAATCTTTATCTGATAAAAAGAAATTCATTATCAATTTT
>JANOJH010000870.1:0-1072 GCA_031408135.1 Bdellovibrio sp.
CTGAAATGGTAAGATCAGTATGAAAAGCATAGCCCTCAAGAAATTTTTGACTGCCCCACCAGGCCAGAGGTAATCCAATAATCAACGCTATTCCCATCAGCAAAATGAAATCCCAGCATAGCAAGACCACTAGTTGAGAGACTGTGGCCCCCATTATTTTGCGAATGCCAATTTCCTTCACACGTTTTTCAGCCGTGAAGGAGGCTAGACCAAACAGACCAAGACAAGAAATAAAAATAGCCATGAATGTAAAACAGGTTGAAAGTTTTCCAACCATAATTTCACTCTCATAGATTTTTCCGAATTCATCATCCATAAATTTATATTCCATCGGAAAGTTTGGCTCAAACTTTTTATGTAACGACTCAACAGATTTCAGTGCTTCAGTGGCCATACCCGGTTGATAGCGGACGAACAAGAGGTTAGAATTTTTGAGGTTCATGGAAATGATTACCGGAGTGATTTGTCCTTGGAGCCCGGTGCTGTGGAAATCTTTTACAACGCCAATAATCTGTCCTTTGTGGGATGCGTTTAGTTGCTGGCCAACTGGGTTAGTGAGCTTCATGCGTTTAGCCGCTTCTTCGGTGATAATGAAATTGCTGGAGTCGGAGGGAAATTCGGTTGAAAAATTTCTTCCGTCAACAAGAGTAAAATCGAATGCCGACAGAAAATGTTCATCACATTTGAGCCAGGTAAAGACTAGATTATCTTCTTTCGTTTTTCCGGGCCACGCATCATCGGGCAGTACTATGCCGCCAAAAACTTGCATCGGATTATTGTCACTCATAGCAACATTCTTAATAGCTGGATTTTGAAGAGCTTCATTCCTGAAAGCTTCTATATTTTTACGCAATCCTGCATTGATATTGAAATAGAAAGCATTCTCCTTATCGAACCCCAGATTCTTGCTTCGCATATATTCTATTTGTTGCTGAATCACGATCGCACAAACAATCAGTGTTACCGAGATGCTAAACTGAAATACGACAAGAGCCTTGCGGATGCTGGCGCCTGTGAGCAATGGTAGTTTACCTTTCAATACATGGATGGCCTGCAGCGATGACAAGAAGAT
>JANOJH010000003.1:0-8046 GCA_031408135.1 Bdellovibrio sp.
TTTATGCGGCATGAAGCTTCCCCAATCTATTTATGCTACGCGCAAGTTTTTGGATTTGCAAACTGACTTCATTGACCCTGACTTTAGGCTCACCTAATTTAGAGCTAATATGAAGTGCCCCTTCTGCAGCCATTCCGAAGATAAAGTTTTAGATACCCGCGTTCAAAAGGATGGCGGCATCAGACGGCGACGCGAATGCCTCTCGTGCAAGTCGCGCTACTCAACCCATGAAACCGTCATGCTTAGTTACCCGTTCGTCATAAAAAAAGATGGGCGTCGGGAGCCTTACAATAAAGAAAAATTAATTCGCGGAATGCAGGCCTCTTGTCAGAAAAGACCAGTCAGCCTGGCTCAGATCGAAGCAAGTGTTGAACGCATTTCCGGCTGGCTCATCACCCGCGGCGAAGGCGAAGTGGCATCGAAAGTCATTGGCCGCAGAGTTATGGCCGAACTGAAACAACTCGACGATGTGGCCTACGTCAGATTCGCAAGTGTCTACCGGACTTTCAAAGATGTGCAGGAATTTGTAGAAAAACTCGAAGACGACGAATTGGTCGACATGATTGAATCCACCGGGCCGCAACTCAGCCTGACCGTTCTACCCGCTAGTAAAACCGACAAAAACTACAGCGGTAACAACTAAATACGATTTTGAGGACCACACCATGAGACGACAATCCCGCGAAATTGCTTTACAGATTTTATTTCAGCTTGAGTACTCGCCGCAGATTTCTTCCGATGAAATGCTGGCATTGTTCGATGAAAAAAAAGAAGACTCAATCATGAAATACGCCAACGAAATCATTCAGGGCGTACAAACCCACAAAGTTCCGATCGATCAGAAAATCCAGGAAGCCAGCCGCCACTGGAAAATCGAACGCATGGGCGGCGTCGACCGCAACATTCTTCGCCTATCGGTTTTTGAAATTTTTCACGCGCCTGAACAGATCGACCACAAAATCGCAATTAATGAAGCCATCGAGATCGCCAAAATTTTTGGGTCGCAGGAATCAGCTTCTTTCGTGAACGGTCTTTTAGACCAGATCGTGCGCAATGAGCGGAAGTAACATTTTCGAATCCAACGCCTTTTGCGAAGGTGCCAGCCTCTGGATCATCAAAAATGACCCTACGCTTTTCTGGTGGAAAAAAATGGACCTTCATGCAAAATACCTGTTGTCGGAAAGCCTGTTGAAAAACAAAAGCCCCACCGTCATCGGACTTCAGAACATCCTCGACGCCACCAATCTGAAATTATCAAAACTCAAGTATTCACACGATGCACTTTTGCTCGGAACCGAAGACCATTTTCTTAATAAGTGGGTTCTTTTATGGGACAACCTCGCAGATGCTGAGTTGGTCGATTTAATTGAAACCACAAGTCTGCAATTGCACGCACCGAGCATTCGATTATTTTCTGATGTTAAAATTCTGCCCAAACTCAAATCCCGCCTTTCGACCAGTTCCGTCACTATATCGTATATAGAAAATATCTAAGGTTATATATTAGTGTCATGTTCAGAAAAATTAATGCAAAGCTTGAAACTCTATTTGATCAGAATTCTCAGAGCCCCAGAATCATACACGAAGCTCCGAAAATGCCAAAGAATGAATTTCAAAACGAAGGCAGTGTTTGTGCGCTCGAAAACCTAAGTTACATTTTCACGGGCGAAATTAATCCCGAAAAATTATCCAACCTCTTTTCGCAGCTGTCGGCCTATTTTGAAGTCGGATTTCTGCTGCAACTGAATCAACACTCACGCAAATTCCACCTGAAAGACCTCTTCGGTTATTCAAAGAAAATGTCTTTGCCTGAAAATTCGCGCGCCATTCGCCTGCCAAAAACCGAACTCTTCAGAATCTTAAATACCAAAGCCCGTCCATTTCTGAACCATTTCGAAATGGGCCACTTCGATCCAAACAATAAAATGACCGCTTACCTCATTCCGATCTCGCTCACGTACACAATTGTCGTGGTTTCGCAGGATGCGGAACCTTGGGCAAGACTTAAAATCGAAGCCTTGCAAAATACTCTGATGAAGATTAATTTTTCATTATGACGACCCCTCCTGAAAATACTTACACGCTCTTCATTCTTTCAGACGGAACCGGCGAAACCGCCGTTACCATGATTCGCGCAGCACTCGTGCAATATTCGCAAAAAGAAATTAATATTCAGCGCTGCAAAAATGTCAGATCCGAAGATCAGCTGCGTGTAATTATCGATGAATGTTTTGCAAAACGCGGCTTAATTGCCTACACCTTTGCAAGCCCCAGCCTGCGCCAGAAAACTGCAGCGCTTTGTATTGAAAAATCAATTCCGGCCATCGACTTTTTAGGCCCGCTGATCCTAACCCTCGATCATTTTTTCGGCGTGCCGTCGTCAAAACAAGTGGGCGCCCTCAGACAAACCGACGACATGTACTTTAAACGCATCGAGGCCATCGAATACACCGTTCGCCACGATGACGGTAAAACGATGAATGAGCTTGATCTGGCCGATATCGTTTTGTTGGGCATCAGCCGCACAAGCAAAACCCCGCTTTCGATTTTCCTCAGCCACAAAGGCTGGAAAGTGGCCAATGTGCCGCTGGTACTGGGCTCGCCGCTGCCTGAACAGTTATTTAAAATCGATCAGCGTAAAATCGTGGGGCTTATTATCGACATCGATTCACTGCAGAGAATTCGCAAAAACCGGCTCGAAAAATTCGGGCAGGATTCAGGCGGCGAATACGCATCAAGTCAGCAGATTTTAAAAGAAATCGAATATGCCGAAGATCTTTTCAAACATAATAAAAGATGGCCGGTTTTTAATGTAACGGAACGTGCGCTTGAAGAAACGGCTAGTGAGATTGTGCGAATTATCGCATCAAGAATGGGTTGGCCGGAATCTGTTTTGTTTTAGAGCTAGCTGCGCTCCTGATCGCCGGTTAAGGCCTGAAACATGATCTGTGCGGTTTCAGCATGAACACCTACGGCTTTGTAATAAAAATAAAAATTCATTTTATATTCAAAGTCCGAAATTCTGACCCGGTTCAGTCGGCCACCGCGAACCTGTTTTCTGATCGAATGTGACGGCAGAAAGCCGATTCCCAATCCGTATTCGATCACCCGTTTTAAGGTGCCGACGTTGGCAGATTCAAAAACCGAAGGCACAACTGCACCCACTTTGGCTGCAAGAACTCTGTCAAAATCCGGATACTCTTCTGAAAAATGCACATACGGAATTTTTTTGATTTCATTCAACGCAATCTGGGTCGGATAAAATTCATCCTTACCTGAACCCACCAGCCACATTTCTTCTTTGAAAAGAATCTGCGCCTTGGCATCATTCAGCGAAACTTTGTAATTGGTTTCTACTTCAGGTAGCACAAGCACATCCAGTTCGCCGCGCTTGTAACTTGCAATCAAATCCTCACCCTTTGCATAGTTCACTTTGATTTTAAAATCGGGATTGTATTTCAGCAAGCGGCTGACCACCGGGCTCATCAGATGTAGACCGATCGAATTTAAAGTGCCGATTCTAAGCTCGCCTTTAAGTTGCGCGCCAACGGATTTGATTGAAACCTCTGCCAATTGCGCAAGACTCAGAATTTTTTTTGCGTGCTCATAGAGCATCTCACCTTGAGCCGTCATTTTGATTTGCTTAGAACCACGGACTATAAGTTCGACACCCAGATCATCTTCCATATTTTTCATTTGTTGGCTGACCGCCGGCTGAGTAAGAAATAATTTGTCTGCGGCTGCAGTCATACTACCTTCGGATGCCACTGTGACGAAGGTCTGGAGTTGAGATAAATTAAGCACGAAAATTCTCCTAGTCGTATTAGTTTTTTATGCCTATAATAATAGGCAGTAAACAAACTTTACGTCCACATCAAAGTGAGGTCATCATGTTACGGCTTGGGGCTAAATTTACTTACGCATCCCTATTCTTATTTCTACTGGCGCTAGTCCCCATCGACGCAGAGTCACGTACCTTTAAAAATGCCTATATCTCGTTTGAAATGCAGGACAACTGGAAATGCAATCTCGAGCAGACAGAATGGGTTTGCCGCGCAGAAGATCCGCAGGAAGCCAAAGAAGCGGTGATAATTCTGACTGCCAAGGAAAAAGGGCCCACCGATTCTTTTGCCATTTACGAAAGTCACATGAATAACCCGATCAACACGGTTTCAAAAGCCGGTACGCCGCTGACGTCTGCGGTTAAATATAAGGCACAAAATCAGAAGATCAATGATCAGCCTTGGTTGGATGGTCTTCATCAGGATAGCGAAGTGCAGAATTATTTTACCCGTTATCTGGCCACGATTAAGGATCAGATTGCGATCCTCGTAACCTTCAGTGCGCACAATAAGCTTTATGCCAAACACAGCCCGAACTTCGACAAAACAATTCGTTCTTTACGGGTGATCGCCACAAAAGATCTGCTTTCGCGCCCTGATCTGGGCCCGTTGGCCGGCGCAGGAGATACTCTGGGTTCGGGTATAGGTCAGGCCATGCCGTCGGATCTACTCGCTGCTGATGAAGGCGTAGGTTCAGGTAAAAGTGGAATTTTCAAAAATGAAATGGTGCTGGGTTTAGCATTGTTTATTCTGGCGATACTGATTTACATCGGTATGAAAATCTATCAGAAAAGATAGCTTTTAGTTCATTACAAAATCTGTAAAGTAGACATCTTTAACCAGGCCCTTATTGAGGATCTGGTTAACTTCAACAACGATCTTGTCTTTAAGAAACAATTTACCTTGAATTGATTCCAGATCATCGAAGGTTTTTTCGTTGAGGATTCTTACGATTTTGTCGCGGGCCTTTGCGCGGTTGTCGAAATCCATGATTTCCTGAAAGGCAATCGGGCTGATCATGTCCAGATTCACCTGCAGCCGAATCGTCCGCTTAGGCATCCCTGACAAATTCACAACAAATTTATCCATGGTGTAAATCATCGGCGCCTGCCCGAATTTTTCTTTAAGGCTGGCCGGTTCACGCAGTCCAGCTTCGGTTACTTTCGGAAAATCATAGCCCACGGTTGAAATAAACACCCAGTGGGTGCCCAAGCCGAGAACTGACAGATTCACTGTGATGAGGAAGGCGACTATCAGTTTTTTCAGAATTGCATTCATGTTTAATGGATCGGTCGGCGCAGGACTGGCCTTTAGTGTAAGCTTAGCGATTCTCAATATAGGACACTGAGAATAACTCGAGATTTCCATATACAAAACTGCTCTTAGATATTATTTTATGAAGTAGGTATATGGTGCAGTTTTTGTATAACTTCTTTTCATTTTTTTTGATAATCGGCTCGTTGTCGGTGGCCGCGGCCCAGGAAAGCATCCGCTATCCCAAACAGATCCTGAACCTTTCATCGGATGTTCGGGTTGCAACCAATGCCCTACTGGCTGATAAATCCAAACGCCAGCTTAGCCTGATCGATTCAGAGAGCCTTGCAAAAGGCGGCACCAAGCAGGATTACACGATCGACATCGGAAAAAATTCCGGCGACAAGAAAAAGCGCGACGACCGCAGAACCCCTGAAGGTATTTACCGTCTGCTCGAGCGCAAAACACCGCCGGAAATTCCGTTTGAGACTTATGGGTCTCTGGCCTTTACGACAAATTATCCGAACTACTTTGATAAAGGTGAAAATAAAACCGGCGGCGGCATCTGGTTGCATTCCGTACCTGATAAAATTCCGCTGACACGCGGCTCGCGCGGGTGCGTGGTTTTACGTAATGATGATATCAAAAAAATTGAATCTTCGATTCTGCTGAACAAAACTTTTTTAGTGATCGATAGTCAGATAGACTGGATCAATCATGAAGACCATATTAAGGCCAAAGATTTTGCACTGAACTGGTTTAATCAGTGGCGTACGCAGTGGCAGGAACAAAAGCTCGATAAATACATCGAAAATTATTCTGAAGAATTTTCGGCGCCGCCATTCAATAAAAAAACCTGGCTTGCGCACAAACAAAAACTTAAAATGAAATATAAGTACGTAAAGGTAAATGCGTTTGAGCCAAATATTATTCAGATAAAAAATCAGTATGTTATTCAATTTGTGCAGGATTATGAATCCGACGGCCATAAAGACATCGGCATAAAAACGCTTTATGTTCTTAAGCAGGGAAATTCGTTAAAAATTAAACGCGAAGAGTGGGCCGCTCTCAATACGCTAACTACTAATTAAGGTCTTTGTCTTCTTTTTCGATATCGAGTTTTTCGCATTGAGCTTCGAGATCAGGTAAATTCTTTGTATTTTGATCAATTTCGGCTTGGGTTAAACGACCTAATTTAAGGTTCAGTTCAACTAATCGTTTATCAAATTTCAGATTTTCAAGTGCTTTATTGAGCGACATTTTGCCTCTTTTACTTTGTGATAGAGTTTTATATATTCAAATTCGCTAAAAATCAATTCCAGTATTTCGGATTATCCTCTTTTTTGAGCTTTTCGTTGTCGACGACAAGCCTTAACGAACCAGTGTTCTTTTTTAGTTTAGTCTTGGTTTTTCCGAGCTTCATACGGGTATGGCCCCACAAATATAGGAAGCCAACGACCGCACCGCCGATATGGCACAGATAAGCCACTTCCGTGCCCGAAAATCCTGTGGTCAGCAACGATGATAAATCTAAAGCCGCTGCAATCAGCGCAAAATGTTTAGCTTTCATCGGAAACAGGCCCATAAAGTAAATCACACGCTCAGAGAAGACGATGCCGTAAGCCACCAGCAGGCCGAACAGCGCCCCTGAAGCCCCAAGCACCGGAATAATCATCGGTGTCTGGTTACCGCTGATAATGGCGTAAAGTGCTACACCAAGGCAGTAAAACACGGCCGCACCCACGCCGCAGATAAAAAAGTAAGTTGTGAAAAAGCGGGCGCCCCAGTGTTTTTCCAGTTCAGATCCGAAAAACCAAAGCATCAGGCCATTAAAGAAGAGATGGAAAGGCGAAGTCGCATGGAAAAACATATAGGTAACTAATTGCCAGACCCAGAATTTCTCAATCACCTGATCGGGATGAAGTACAAACCAAGTACTGATGTTGGTCTTCAGAAATTTATCCAGAACTATCTGAACAACGACCCAGACAACGGCCATCGCGATCATGAGTTTTTTTACTACCGGAGTTAAAGGTGCAACCTGAATCTGATTCATAAATTACTCTTTTACTTTCTCAAAAAAATTCAAAAATTTATGGTAACTGTCTTCCACTCGTTCAATCACTATTTTGGTTTCAGCAATCAACGGAAAAAAGTTCAGATCGCCGCCCCAGCGCGGAACAATATGGTAATGCAAATGGTCCGGGATGCCGGCACCCGCCGCGGTTCCGTTATTTAATCCGATGTTATAGCCCGTAGGCTGATACACCGCTTTAGCGGCTTCTACTCCAAGCCGTATTGTCCGGTGAAGGTCATCGTAGCGTTCAGGGCTCAGATTCAACAGATCACCGATATGATCCAGTGGCAGCACCAAAAGGTGACCATTGTTATATGGATATTTATTAATGACGATCTGTGAATACTTCGATTTGTAAACACAGAGGGTTTCAAGCGACATCGGGTTTTTAGCAGAAATACAGAATACACAACCTTCGTTTTTAATCAGTTTCCTGACGTAAACCATGCGGTCGGGCCTGAAAAGTACGTTTCGCCTGTAGGGCCAATCCGCAGATTTTTTTTTGGTGGATTTTTTTGCTGTTTTCTTTTTAGCCTTTGCCAACCACTACTCCCAGTATCCCGGCATCAGCATCAGTGGCTGGTTTAAGTACTTCGTTTTCAGCACAGTCTGTGCAAATTCCTTCGCAATAACTTTAGCCGAACCCGACTTCAGATTTTTTACCAGAGAATTCAGATCGTCTTCGTCTTCATCCAGCGAGAAGACATCCATAAAATGAAATTTTTCTCTTTTAGGTTTGAAGATTTTGTAGTCTTCCTCTTTCAGTTTAGCCATTTTAGCCGCAAGCTTAACGGCATCTGCATAGTAGCCGACCTCGTCTGCAAACTTAAGTTCGACGGCTTTGGCACCTGTCATCACGCGGCCATCGGCATA
>JANOJH010000028.1:0-8499 GCA_031408135.1 Bdellovibrio sp.
TAAAGGTAAGGATGATGAATACCGAAAGGGACTTGTAACGGCTCTGAAACTCTTTGGCTTCGTCAGGATTATTAATATACTCACTCATGCGGGACCTCGTGGAAGTCTTTCGATGAGCGGCGCCATTCGTTATCGTCAAAAAGCATAATATCAACTTTATCTAGCGTGAAATAAAGCGGATACAGAAAACAAAATTAACCAAAATCTGCAACAGGCGATCGATCAGCATGAACGAAGTCGGGATAACCTCAAGGGCATCCGAGAAGTAATAATAAACCAGTTCAAAAACCGTGCTGCCAAACAAAGTGAGGATAATGAATGAAAATGCACCGGTCAGTTGAATCCGATTCTTAATGAAAAGAAGCGACGCAAACATAACGACCGAAGTGCTCCAGATCATCTTGAGTGGAATTTCCGAAAAACGGGTGAGGCAGAAACCAAGAAAATAAATATAAAAAATAGTAAAGAGCGGTTCCCAGCGGACTGTCATGAAAATCATGAGAATCAACCAGATCTGCGGGCTTGGAATAAAAGTGATGATGTTAGGCCAGAAACTGGTCTGAAAGCCGCACGCAATAAAAAAAAGCAGCGTAAATGCAAAGATTTTAAAATAAAAACGCAGCCGCAGGTTAGTCATTATTTATTTTTTTGCTTTCGCTCGGTTTTGCAACTTCTTTCATGAAGTTTTCAGAAGCGGTGGACTTTACGACGAAAACCTCTTCCACTTTATTGGCGTCGACCACCGGTTTGACTTCAATCTGCAAGGATGCACTTTTTGTTTTGCGCTCGATATTTGTAATGACTCCGAGCGGAAAACCTTTTGGGAATATATTATCCAGCCCGCCGGTAACGATAAGATCTCCGTCTTTGACGTCTTCGGTGCGCTCCACATACTGAAGCACGCAGGACTCTTTGGTTTTGCCTTCGATCAGCCCGTGGGCGCGGGTTTTCTGGATCAATGCGTCCACGACGGAATAGCGATCGGTAATCAGCATAATGTGGGCTGTGCTTGCGGCCGGTTTAAACACGTAACCCACTGCGCCCGAGACCGTAAGTACCGCCTGCCCGGATCTGAGACCATGATCAGTGCCTTTGTTTATCGTGATAGTGTTGTGATCGGTGACCAGATTTCGTCCGATAACCTGGGCCGGAATTAATTCCATTCTGGTATTTTTCTGAAAGTCGAGCAACGTGCGCAGGCGCTCGAGCTCATTCTGGTTTTCGGTAAACAAATTAAGACGGGTTTTCAGCTCGTCATTTTCCTTTTGCAGGTCGCGACTCTTGGATTTGATGTTGATGATGTTTATGTAATTGGAAGTTGTTGAGCGCACGCCCTGGCTGAGACCGAAAAATAAATTCTGTACGCTCTGGGCCAGAAAGGTAAAGGGTTGATTAAACCACGAATTCTGCACCATTTTCTGTTCCATGTTGATGGAGATCAGTGGGAGCGAGATGATGACGATGAAAAGAAAAGCTTTTTTAAAATTATAATTCAAAAAGTTCAATCTGACCTCTGATCTCAAACGATAGCAAAATGCCCTTATATTTCAAGTATCTCTTTCATTATGACTGTTTATTTTCGCTTGAATATATTCTGAATCCGTGAGGAGATGTTGGGCTTACATGTGATGAGGAGATTTTATGAAGACCACGCACCACGTTTCGATGTCAGACAAAATAAAAAAAGGCTTAACAGATAAGGGTATTACAACCCGCAGCTTTGTAGCATTCTCCGTTTTCGGAATGATCGTACTTGTGTTTGTTCTTTCAGACTTGAGTGGCCGCAATAAAGGCACTTCTTCATTGGGGGCTGCTGCCGAAGTAAACGGCGAATTGATCTCAATTAAAGACTTTCAGGAAGAAGAAGGTCGGTTGGCGCAGTACTACTCTCAGATGTTCGGTGGCCAGTTTGATTCTGAAGTTCAGCGCAAAATGCTTCGCGGAGAAGTGATGAATTCGTTAGTTACGAAGTCTGCGGCGGCGCAGGCTGCGGAAAAAGAGGGCATCTACGCAACGGATGCCGAAGTTAGACATATGATTGTTGAGGAGCTGCCTTACTTTAAGAAAGACGGCGTTTTCCAGTCGGATGCTTATAAGGCGATATTACAGGCGAACAGAATGACTCCGAGCGAATTTGAAAGCAAATTACGTAAAGACATCAAGAATCAACGATCACGTCAGCTTTTTGAATCGTCACTGGCCATGACCGAAATGCAGAAAAATGCCGAAACCGAATTGCGATCTTCTAAACTGAATCTTGAGTTTATTCAGCTAAACTCAGCCGATTATGTTAAAGCCAATTCTGTTTCAGACGAAGACGTCGCTCAGGCGATGACGAAGGAAGATTTTAAAAAGAAGGTTGAAGCCAATTTCACGGCGAATCAGGGCCAGTACGGTACATCGGAACAGGTCAAGGCTTCGCACATTCTTATCAAGGCCGATGCCACCAATGACAATGATGCCAAAAAGAAGGCCGAAGCCGCACTTAAGCGCTTAAGTAAAGAGGATTTTGGAAAAGTAGCGTCTCAGGTGAGTGATGATCCGGGTTCAAAAGCAAAAAATGGCGAACTCGGCTTTTTCTCCAAAGGCCAAATGGTTAAAGAGTTTGAAGATGTGGCGTTTACTTTGCCGGTGGGTCAAACATCAGGGGTGGTTAAATCGGCTTTCGGCTATCACATTATTAAAGTGACGGATAAAAAAGCGGCGCAACAGGCCGATCCGGTTTCAACGAAAAAGGAAATCAGCAAAAAATTAATCGGTGAAGAAAAATACCTGGAATTTATTAAATCAATCGAAACCGAACTTTCTGCCGGCAAAGCCGAAGCCGTCGTCGCGCGCCTGACAGCGGCAAAGCTTGGATGGAAAGAAACGGGCTATTTTGACATCGCCGCAGAAGCTGCACCGGTTATGAATTCGGCTCAGGCCATTAAGGCCGCGCTTGAATTAACTAAGGCCAATCCTGTTGCGAAAAAATTGATTCGCGAAGGCGGTAATCAGTATTTGATCAAGCTTAAAGATGTAAAAACGGAAGCCAGCGAGCTGAAAGCCGAAGATCGCAACATGCTTGAAAAACAAAAATCTATGGGCGCGTATCAGGCGTGGGTTGAATCTTTCAAGAAGACGGCGCGGATTGAGACCAACTCGGATTTAACCAACCCTAAATAATCTAAGTTTATTTTTTAAGTAAATAGTCCGCATTAAAGGCCTCTGGAAAGAGGTCTTTGAATTTGTAGACCTTCTCAACCTCACCTAAATTTATCAACGTGATTTTTGTATCCGGATTGGCAAATTCGGAAAGCACCTGCAGGCAGAAACCGCATGGCGGCCAGGGCGTCGGTTCGTCGCTGGCCACACAGACTTCGGTAATTTTCACATCAGCGCTGTTTTCACTGAAAGCTTTCCAGATGGCGACGCGTTCGGCACAGACAGTTCCGCCGTAAGAGGCATTTTCGATATTACAACCCGAATAGAGCTGACCGTTCGAGAGTAAAATGCTCGCGCCGATTTTTTTTTGTGAATAAGGTGAATACGAAAAAGTTAAAGCGGCCTTTGCCCGGCTTTTCAGATCAAGTGGTGAAGAATTCATGCCCGCTCCTTTTTAAATAGTTGCTGAGCCATAACAGCGGGATACCCTGAATGGCGGTAAAGTCGTCGCAATCAATTGATTCGAAGAGTGAAATGCCGTGGTTTTCGATTTTGTAGCTGCCGGCGCAATCGACCGGATTATCCAGACTGACATAGTGTTCGAGTTCACGCGCGCTTAAGGACTTCATTTTAAGATGGCTGAGGTGCGTGTAGCTGACCGGCGCTGAAGCCGGCGGGAAAAGCGTAATAGCGGTGATCAGGCGGTGAGTTTTCCCGTTCAGCAGCGCCAGTTGGCTGAGCGCCTTTTCGGCAGTACCGGGCTTTCCCAGCAACTGATTCTCAAAAGCCACGAGCTGGTCACCGGAGATGACAAGTGCGTCAGAATGCAATTTGGCACGCTGATGCCCTTTTTCAAATGAAATAGTTTCGGCAATCTTTTCGGGCGAAGTTCCGAGCGCCAGCAGTGAGATTTTTATTTTTTCTTCAGAGATGTCGGGTGGGCTGCAGACGAAAGGTATTCCGAGTCTGAAAAGTAATTCTTTCCGGTAAGCCGAGCCGCTGGCAAGCACGATTTTCATACTGCAGATTTCTTCTTCAGCGGATTGAGCCAGAGACTTTTTATATTTCTTTCGGTTATGAATCTTTTATAGTCACTTTCAAAATTGATGGTGGTGTAAAGCAATAGAATTTTGTTCGCAATCAGCCGGTTTTTCTGATCAAGGCTGAGGACTTTATTGGCCTGCGTATAGACGATGTATTTTTTATTTTCAGGCAGATGCAGATGCAGACTGAATGGCAGCTCTACCTCTGCCGGAACATCGTGCGTCGACATTTTAATCAAGTTGTTTTCGTCATTTAATTCAATGTTCATCTTAGTGGGCTCAAACGAAAAGAAACAAACCCGGATATCAACATCCTTGATATCAAGTGGCTCATAGTATTCGGCGTTTTTTTCAAGCTGCGCAAGCCATTCGGGTTCGAGATTGTTGATTTCAACAAAATCGTGTTCGTCGTGTTCAATCGCATTAGCGAAGTTTTCATTGATCCATTCGGCAACAATTTTTCTGAGTGGTTCGGCTTCAAGTGCGTGATCGCTGACTGTGGTCAGATATCCGCACCACGCTTCGCTGACCACGGCCAGGCAGTACGCCCTGTAAGATTTAGGTGCATTGGTTTTTTGAACGGCCAGAAGCAATTTTTCAACCGGGATTTTCACTTGAATCGGAAAAGTTTTTTTAAGCTCGGCAGTAATCCCAGGGGAAAGTGTTTTCTTTTTGTAGGTCAGCAGAATCTCTTGGCGCCTCTGCTGTTTAATAATGACTATATTTGATTTTGGAATCGGTTTGGTTTCAGTTACAAGCGCTTGCTCGTCGGGCGCCGCTGGCTTTATCGGAGGAGTTGAAACGACAGGTGCGGCGGCAGCTGCGGCCGGGCCTTTTTCGGTTTTGTACCCACTTACAATTTCGTCGTAATCAGAATTTTTCCGGATCTGAATTTTAATAAATTTTGAAATCAGGCGTTCAATTGCCGGCCCTGAAACCGGCGGATAAAGTTTAGGGTTAAGCGCACAAGCATCAAGTTTTCGGATATCTTCCTTTGTGAAACCCATAACGTAAGGAATGATCGTCGCCTTTGTGGTCTGAGCCATCTGCTCCGGCAGATCCATAATTTTTAGATTCGGATGGTCCCATGCAAGAAAGATGATGCTGGGTTGGACTTCAACCAATTTGAGCATTGCCATTTTTACATCGTGTTCAATAAAGACCTTGAAATTGCGTTTCTGCAGGAAATGTTCGACCGGGCGCAGGTTATGCGAGGGTGCCTTTATAATGAGAATGCTCTTGCTTTCAATAATCGACATTTTAATTATTATACCCAACAATCGGGGAGGCAGAAACGTAACAATGTTGCACTCAGGACGTAAGTCAGAGGCGCGGGCCCAATAACACAGCAAGACAAATGATAATAATTATCATTAATGATATCATTTTATGCTATAAAGGCTTTTAAACAATGGAGACCCATGTTACCGCGGCAAGTTGATCAGGACATCATCAGAAAACCTGAACGTTTTAAAGACGAAGATTTCCGGAAAATAATCAGATCGATGGGTCTTAAAATAACCGAGCAGCGTCTGACAATTATTAATTGTTTACACGACACCGAGGCAAAATCGGGTGAACGCCACGTAACGGCGCAGGAACTTTTTGAAAAAGTAACCCGAAAAGACGCACATATCGGCTTTGCAACGGTCTACCGGTTTCTGCGTGATCTGGCCGATAAAAATTTTGTTACCGAAGTCAGGATGGGCGGGCAGTCGTCGCGTTATGAACTTTCAACCAAAGAGCATCATGATCATCTAACGTGCACTCAGTGCGGAAAAATCTGTGAATTTGAAAACAAAAAAATTGAGAAACTTCAGGTTCAGGTTGCTGAATATTTTGGCTTCAAACTGACGAATCATATCCTTGAACTTTATGGATTATGTCCCTCTTGTCAGGCCAAGGCCGAGTAGATTAATCTGCAACCCATGACGAAAAAGCCGGTACTGAAAGAATTTGACGGGATTGTGGTTAAAGGCGCGCGCGAACACAACCTCAAGAATATCTCGATCAACATTCCCCGCAACAAAATTACGGTTTTGACGGGGTTGAGTGGCTCGGGTAAATCTTCTTTGGCTTTTGACACCATTTATGCCGAGGGTCAGCGCCGTTATGTGGAAAGCCTTTCAGCCTATGCCCGAAATTTTCTTGAGCAGTTGAAAAAACCTGAAGTGGATTCGATCTCAGGATTAAGTCCGGCCATTGCTATTGATCAGAAGTCGGTGGGTCTGAATCCACGCTCGACAGTGGGGACGATTACTGAAATTTATGATTATCTGCGTTTGTTGTTTGCCAAGGTGGGTGTGCCCGAATGCCCGATTCATCGTGTGCCGGTGGAATCGCAGACACCGCAGCAGATTTATGAAGAAATTTTTAAAAAGTCCGTCGGCACTAAATTTTCGGTGCTGGCCCCGATGGCGCAATCTAAAAAAGGTGAATTTCTGGCGGAGTTTCAGAAATGGGCCAAGAAGGGTTTTATCAAAGCGAAAGTCGATGGCGAATACATCGAGCTTGAAAAAGCCACGCGGCTGGCGAAAACAAAAACTCATGATATCGATCTGGTTGTGGATCAGTTGATTTTAAAAGAGTCGATCGGGCACCGCCTGAAAGAAAGTATCAACACGGCATTGTCGCTCGCTAACGGCCGGCTGGTGATTGAAATGCATACCGGCGACCGGATAAATTACTCACTCAAATCGACCTGCCCGATCTGCGCTTTCAGTTTTCCGGAACTTGAGCCACGGCTATTCAGTTTTAATAATCCGCGCGGCGCGTGCCGCACCTGTAACGGCCTTGGCAGTGCAGATCTGGTTGAAGAAGAAGAGTTCACGGATTCCGAAGTGGGTGGCCGAAAACTTGAAAAAGTAAAGTACTCGTACAAAGGAAAAAAGTTAACTGAGGATCAGGTGGTTGACGACGAGGAATCTGAAGAGCTTGTGCTTTCGACCTGCCCGGTCTGTGCCGGCGCCCGTTTAAATCGCGAAGCCCTCAGCATTAAAATCGAAGGTAAAAATATCTCGGAACTTTCTGACCTTTCAATTATTGAACTGCGCACATTTCTGGGTGACGTTGACTGGAACCCGAAAAATAAAATGATATCTGATAAAATTGTTAAGCAGATTTTAAGCCGGTTGGATTTTCTGAACCGGGTGGGCACATCGTATTTGTCGATCTCGAGACCTGCGCGTACTTTGTCGGGCGGAGAGGCCCAGCGGATAAGGCTGGCTACGCAAGTGGGTTCGGCGCTAATCGGATGCATGTACGTGATGGACGAGCCCAGCATCGGGTTGCATCCCCGCGATCATCAGCGATTACTTGAAATTATCGGCGAGCTAAAAGACCGCGGAAATACCATAATTCTGGTTGAGCATGATGAAGACACAATTCGCTATGCGGATTTCGTGGTGGATCTGGGGCCCAGAGCAGGTACACTCGGCGGCGAGCTGATGGCCACCGGCACGCCAGAAGAAATTGAAAAAAACCAAAACTCGCTGACGGGCCAATATCTTTCGGGAAAGTTGAAAATCGCAGTTCCAAAAGTTCGACGTAAAGGCAGCGGAAAAAGTCTCAAGCTGATCGGTGCTACGGGAAATAATCTTAAGAATGTCGATCTTGAAATTCCGCTCGGCACATTTACGTGTATAACCGGAGTTTCGGGCAGCGGTAAAAGTACGCTCATTCTCGATACTCTTTACAAAATACTGGCGAAGGAATTTTTCAGGGCGCATGCGGTGCCTTCGCCCTACCGGAAAATCGAAGGTATCGAGTTCATAGATAAGGTCATCGATATCAATCAGCGACCGATCGGCCGCACACCGCGCTCGACACCGGCAACCTATGTGGGGCTGCTGCCGTTGATACGAGATTTGTTTGCGGCGTTGCCTGAAGCCAAGTTGCGTGGCTTTGAGCCTGGCCGTTTCAGTTTTAATGTTAAGGGCGGCCGCTGTGAAACCTGCATTGGGCATGGCCAGATAAAAATGGAAATGCATTTCCTTTCAGATGTTTTTGTTACCTGTGATACTTGCGGCGGTAAACGCTACAACCGTGAAACTTTGAACGTCAAATTTAAAGATAAAAGTATTGCCGATGTTTTGAATATGAGCGTGAGTGAAGCTTTTGACTTTTTCAAAAATCACACGCAGATCCACCGCAAACTTGAGACTCTGATGAAAGTGGGCCTTGATTACATGACGCTCGGTCAGTCGTCGACAACACTTTCGGGTGGTGAAGCCCAGCGTGTAAAACTATCCAAGGAACTTTCGCGCCGGGGCACAGGCAAAACGCTTTACATTCTGGATGAGCCCACCACGGG
>JANOJH010000088.1:0-3145 GCA_031408135.1 Bdellovibrio sp.
CATGCCGAGGTGATTCTAAACCACTTGCAAAAAAGTTAGAATCAAAAAAAATGCCCACTTGGGGCAGGCATTTTTTTCGGGAACATTAAGCTTAGTATGGGCATTTCTAAAAACTCCTTTTGACTGAGGTGGTCAAAGGCACGGTTTTAGAGATTCCCTTATAATACTCCTGCAGTAATAGTTGTGTGGAAATACGCAGTGACTTTAAACGCTACCGGTGTTTTTGAAAACGTGCCGCCTAATTTTATCGTCTCACTTTTATCAGCTTTTAAAAGTTGTGCCAGTTCGTTGAACCCTGCTGTGTCGGCAGTCAACTCTGCCTCAGCCGTACTTTGCAGAAAGTGTATGAATTTTTCAGAATATATTTTATCCCGAGCAGATTTTCATAGTGCGGGGATGGCCACGCCCCGAAGGCGGGCTCGCCATGATGGCTTGATAGGTTAGTCAGCATTTCATGGTTACTCTGTGCCCGCGGCAGGGATTGCAGTGATAAGCCTCCCGCTGGGGCGGGATAAACTCCACTGCGCTGGCGCGGGAGCTTGTAACGGAAAGCCCGGTGGTGCGCCTCGCGCCAGCAGCCCAAATATTTAAAAATCAGTACTGATTCCAGTATATTTAATAAACCAAACCCGGCAATTCTTATGAAAAAAATATTCTACATGACCTTGCTTCTCATTTTCGCTATTGGTTGCACAGATAATAAGCCAGGAGGTTGGATTGATCAGGAACGTTTACTAAACCGTGATGCCAACGATTGGCTGGCGCTGGGCGGTGATCATATGATGCAGCACTATTCACCCCTCAATCAAATCAATAAAAAAACTGTCAAAGATTTAGGCTATGCGTGGGAGTATGACGCCAGCACATACATCGGCAATGTACCAAGAGGTTTGGAAGCAACACCCATTGTGGTTGACGGCATCATGTACACATCGGGTGCGTGGGGCGCTGTGTATGCCTTGGATGGGAAGACCGGAAAAGAACGCTGGACCTACAAGCCCGAAGTTGATGCGAGCTACGGACGAAGAGCTTGTTGCGATGCGGTGAACAGAGGCGTGGCTGTGTGGGAAGGAAAAGTTTACGTGGGCACGCTCGATGGTTTTCTGGTTTGCTTAAATGCACAGGATGGTAAAGTGCTGTGGCGTGTTGACACATTTACAGATCGCGCTATTGCGTACACGATCACCAGTCCACCGCAAGTGGCAGGCAGTATTGTGATGATTGGAAATTCCGGTGCTGAATACGGAGTGCGCGGATATGTTACTGCCTATGATTTAAAAACCGGAGAACAAAAGTGGCGTTTCTTTATTGTGCCAGGCGATCCTGCCAAAGGTTATGAAAGCGCGGAGATGGAAATGGCTGCCAAAACGTGGGACGCCAACTCACACTGGCAGAGCGGAGGAGGCGGAACATCGTGGGGCGAATCGGCTTACGATCCGGAATTAAATCTGCTTTACGTGGGCACGGGTAATGCATCGCCCTATCCCATTTGGTTCAGGAGTCCAACGGGTGGAGATAATTTATTTCTCGCTTCTATTCTTGCTATCAATCCCGACAATGGAAAATTAGTCTGGCATTACCAGACTACGCCCGGAGAGATTTGGGATTACACCGCCACACAAAATTTAGTGCTGGCCAATGTTGAGATCGAGTGTAAGCCCTGCCTTTCCGGCAGGCAGGCACGAAAGATTTTAATGACAGCTCCCAAGAATGGATTCTTTTATGTACTGGATAGGGCAACAGGTGAACTCATCTCAGCCGGGAAATACACCAAAGTAAACTGGGCCAGTCATGTTGATTTGAAAACTGGCAGGCCTGTGTTAACCGAGCAAGGCCAATGGTATAAAGACAAACCAAAACTCGTGGTTCCTTTTCTGGGAGGCGGGCACGTATGGCAACCGATGTCGTACAATCCAACAACGGGATTGGTTTACATTCCAGAGCGTGCCGTACCTCAAGTGTTTAAAACTTTTGAAGGCTATAAGTGGTTGCCCGATGTGGACAATACCAATTTGGATTATGCCAACATGTACAAGTTCAGAAAGAATGTTCCCGATCAAATTAATACAGCCGAAGATACTTTACGATCGGAAAGTCTATTGGCCTACAATCCCATCACACAACAAGCGGTGTGGAAATTTCCCGATGGCGGCCCAGATGGCGGCACCATGTCCACACCTGATTTAGTATTCCAGGGAACCCGCACGGGATACTTCAATGTACACGATGCCAGGACTGGAGAAAAGTTAAAATCCATTTTTACGGGCACCGGAATAATGGCTGCACCCACAACCTACAGTATCGATGGCGAACAGTATATTGCCGTGATGGCTGCCTATGGCGGAGCCGAGACCAGTGGCTATCCGCCCGATGCTGCATTTTTTCAATATGAAAACAAGGGCCGGATACTCGCTTTCAAACTGGATGGCGGTGAAACTCCTCTCCCTCCCAAACAAAAAAAGATTGAAACTCCCGCTCCTCCCGATACAAAAATTAAAGATGCGTTAATTGAGAAGGGTGCTGCACTGTACGATTTCTATTGCTTTACCTGTCATGGCGCTTTTGGAGATCGTCACCTGTCGCAACATCCGGACTTATCCAAGATGACAGTTGCCAAACACATGGTGTTTAATGACATCGTGCTGAAAGGAATCTTATCGCAAAACGGAATGGCCAACTTCAGTAATTCGCTTACCGTGGAGGATGTAGAGGCTATTCATCATTTTTTGCTGAAGAAGCAGGCGGAGTTGTTTAAGAAGGGGAAGGAAAAATAATCAATGCGATATTCATCTGATTTCGAGTAGCCTTTTAAGAATTGGTCCTTGTAGCGAGGATATCCTCGATATGTTCTGTCATCCAGAAGACCACTTCAATTCTTTGTCGCCCGCTTCACTACATGACAAAAATCAACATTTACACTGACTGTATTCAGGCAAGGCCTTAGCACCCAACTATACTTTTGATTGAATGGCACCACCAATGGTTTATCGAAAATTCACGAATTCATGCCGAGGTGATTCTAAACCACTTGCAAAAAAGTTAGAATCAAAAAAAATGCCCACTTGGGGCAGGCATTTTTTTCGGGAACATTAAGCTTAGTATGGGCATTTCTAAAAACTCCTTTTGACTGAGGTGGTCAAAGGCA
>JANOJH010000095.1:0-6677 GCA_031408135.1 Bdellovibrio sp.
TGATTGAACGGTTAATAATGAAAGCGTAGCCTTTGTCTTTATAAAGATGTTCAGTTTCGCGAATTCGGTCAAAAACCACGATTGTATCGTTAAGCGAAAAACCGATCAGTGAAAGAATTGCCGCTAAAATCGGAACATTTACTTCTTTTCCGACAAGCATGAAAATCGCAAGTGTAATAACCGCATCATGAAACAAACAAACCACTGCGCCCGGACCGAATTTGTAATCGAACCGAATCGATATATAAATTAAGATGACCAACAGACAATAAAATACGGCAAGGAATCCGCTGCGTTTCAGTTCTGCGCCAACCTGTGGTCCCACTGTATCGACCCGTCTGATTTCAACGCCACTGGCTGCGTACTGGGTCATCAACTTTTCTCTTACCAATGTGATGGAAGAATTAAGTTTATCGTTGGTTTCTTTATCGGTAGCACCTTTTTCGCCGATAAACCGTATAATGAATTCGTTGCCTTCACCGAAGCTCTGAACGCCGACATCGCCAAGGTGCATACCTTGAACAGAATTTCGGATTTCTTCGATTGTGACCGGTTTCTCGAACTTAACCTGAATTTCAGTACCACCTTTAAAATCGATGCCGTAATTAATTCCCTTAACCGAAAGATAAATCAAAGACACCACAACGAGTAAAACTGAAATTCCACCGAATAATCCGACATTTTTTACGAAGTCAAAACGACCGAATGATTCTGTTTCTGCAACTGTTTTTTTAGACATAAATTCTCCTAAACCGAAAGTTTCTTGACGTTAAATCGATAAACCAGATTATCTACGATGACTTTTGACACAAAAACGTTTGCAAACAATGTTGTGGCAATACCCACGAGCAGTGTAACAGCAAAACCTTTAACCGGTCCGGTTCCGAAATAAAGTAGAATTAATGCAGTGGCTGAAACCGTAATGTTGGAATCGATAATTGCCGACATGGCTTTATGGTAACCTTCCTGAATTGCAGATTTAAGTGACGCGCCCTTAAGAAGTTCCTCTTTGATTCGTTCGTTAATCAGAACGTTGGCATCAACGGCAAAGCCCACTGTTAGTGCCATACCTGCAATTCCCGGAAGCGTTAATGTGGCACCCAATGAGCCGAGTAAAGCAAAAACCGAAAGAATATTTACGGCCAGACCAATTGTTGAAATGAAACCCATGCTTTTGTAATAAAATATCATAAACATAATAACTAAGAATGCGCCGACATAAGATCCGACTTTTGCCTGATCAAGCGCATCCTTTCCGAGAGAAGGTCCGACCCGTCTTTCTTCAAGTTGCTCAAGTGTTGCAGGCAGCGATCCGGCCCGAAGCGCTGTTGCGATGAGTTTGGCTTCGCTCATCTGGTCTTCCTGATTGCTGGCTGCGCCTAAAGTAATGACCGCCTGGCCGTTCGGAATTTTTCCGTTGATTTTTGGTGCCGTTTTTACCACCTTATCAAGTACGACCGCCATTTGTTCATTAACATGCGATCCGGTCAGATCAGCAAACTTGTTTGCACCGATCGGATTGAACTGCAACGAAACTTCAGGCTGGCCATATTGGCCGAAGCTGACTTTCGCGTTATCCAGCATATCTCCGGTTAGATCAGTATCAGTTTTCAACAAATAAGGCGTAGCGCCGGCTTCGAGAGTTTTTGCATTTCCGGTACGTTCAAAATAAACGATCGTCTTTGGCGGAAGCTTTGAGGCCAGATCCTGATTCAAACGCGCAATATACTCAGAATACTTAAGCGTTGCCATTGTGTAACTTCCGGCTTTTTCGGCCTCGGTAATCCACGTGCGAATTTCATCAGGGCTTTTTTCGTAAGACACGATCATAAAATCCAGACGTGCCGTTGTGTTAATAAGTTGCTTGGCCTTTTCAGCATCGGCCATACCCGGCAACTGAATAAGAATACGGTCAGCACCTTGCTGAGTAATGGAAGGTTCGGCCACACCGAACTCATCGATACGATTTCGGATCGTTTCAATTGCCTGCTTAATGACGTTTTGCTTTTGCTCGAGCATATTGGCTTCGAAATAACGTATATCAATTTCATTGCCGTTTACTGCCAGCACTTGCAAAGTGACCGGATAATTTTTCACAATATAAGCTTCAATTTTTTTAACATCTTCAGGAGAATTCGCAACAACTGTGAACTGGCCTTCTTTTGCGCGCGGTGTTTTGAATTCTTTTACGGCGGCATTTTCTTTTGCAAATTCAGCTTTCAATGCCTGAGTCTGGCGAACAACCGAAGTTGCAATAACACCGTCAACATCAACACCCATAACAAGGTGCAATCCACCCTGAATGTCGAGACCGTAATTCAGTTTACCGGACGGCCACCAGCCAAGGCGGCTGACGTCCACAAAATTTGGAACAACAAATGCAATTGCTGAAATTAAACCGATAATGGCAATCCATGTTCTTGAACGTAAACCTTCCATGTTTATTTTCCTTCTTTCTTAGCTTGTAAAACAGATTGCGGCATTGAGATCTGGGCACGCAAAACTTTGATATGAACTTCTTTATCCACTTCGAGAGTGGCGATAAGATCTGTCATCGAGGTAATTCGACCGAGAATTCCTGATGCGGTAATAACGAGATCGCCGTTTTTTAATCCGACGAGAAACTCATTGGTTTCTTTTTGCTTTTTGGCCTGAGGTCGAATCAGGAAAAAATAAAACACGCCGATAATAATAACGAACGGTACAAACTGCATCCAGGCCGGCGCTTGTGGCGGAGCAGCAGCTGCGATATCATTCGCAGTCTGCGCAAACGCATTCAACGAATTCAGAAAAACTGTAAACATGAAAACCTCTTTCAAAATGGGTGAACTTCGAACAAATTTTAAGTTTTTGAAAACTTAAAGTAAAATTGAACACTTAAACAGTATTGATATCAAGCAATTGCTAGATTTGTTTGTCGGATCTTACAAAACGCGTTAGGCAGTCATCACGGTATTCAGGCCAAGCGTTTTGCTCGATAGCTTCGCGGGCTTTGGTCATCACACTCATGTAAAAATGCAAATTGTGAATCGTGTTCAATCTCGAGCCTAATATTTCACCACTCAGAAAAAGATGGCGCAAATATGCTCGTGAATAATTTTTGCATGTATAACAATCACATTCGGCGTCTAATGGACCAGAATCCTCTTTATACTCCTGCCGCTTAATGCTGACCTTCCCCTGCCACGTGTACAGAGTTCCGTTTCTGGCAACTCTCGTCGGCAGAACACAGTCAAACATATCGATACCGGCATCGATTGAAATAATCAAATCAAGCGGAGTTCCCACGCCCATCAGATACCGTGGTTTATTCTCAGGCATCAGTGGCGCTATATCTGGCAGCATTTCATGCATGAGGTGAATGGGCTCACCCACTGAAAATCCCCCAAGCGCGTAGCCTGGCAAATCCACACTTGTTACCTGTTGAAGTGAATATTTTCGGTGCTCTAAGCTTAATCCGCCCTGCACGATTCCGAACAACAGGCTATTTTCGCGGGTCATGGCCTTTGCCGACCTTACAAGCCAACGATGAGTCAGATCCATCGAACGTTTAATTTCGTCATTGGTTGCCGGATACTGCAGGCATTCATCAAACGCCATGATAATGTCAGAGCCCAGATCCATCTGGATTTCCATACTTTTTTCAGGCGAAAGAAAATGCTTGGCTCCGTCGAGATGCGAATTAAACTCTACGCCTTCTTCCGACATTTTCCGCAAACCCGAGAGCGAAAAAACCTGAAAGCCGCCCGAATCCGTAAGAATTGGCCCGTGCCAGTTCATGAACTTATGCAACCCACCCATTTTCTTGATCAGTTTTTCGCCGGGCCGCAGATGCAAATGGTAGGTGTTTCCTAGTACCACTTGTGCTCCGAGAACTTTAAGTTCTTCGGGTGTCATGGCTTTTACGGTGGCCTTGGTACCGACCGCCATAAAACACGGCGTTTCAAAACTGCCATGAGCCGTCATGAACGTTGCGCGTCTGGCTTTGCCGATTTTTTTATGAAGACTAAACTGGCCGATTTTCATAAGAGATTGTCTACTTGATCCACACGGATAAGTCACCATAACTAAATAATCTGAATTTTCTTTCGATGGCCCACGCGTAATTCTGTTTCACTTGTTCCAAGCTTGAAAAACTGGCAACGAGTGCCAGCAAAGTTGACTCCGGCTGGTGAAAGTTAGTCAGTAATCTATCGACAATATTAAATTCACTTCCGGGCTGTAACAGGAGACTTGTGTAACCCTTCATGCGGTGGGTTCTGGCAATGGTTTCGAGCACGCGCGTAGTGGTCGTGCCAAGCGCCCAGACTTTGTTTTTTGCAAGCTTGGTTGCTAAAATCTGATTCCAGTTTTTAGCAGAAATTTCGTATTGTTCCGAATGCATCTGATGCTGATTCAGGTCATCAGTCACCACCGGTAAAAAAGTGCCAAGCCCAACATGAAGGGTTAATTCAATCACCTGCACACCCCGATTCTTCAATGAATCAAGATCACTCTTCGTAAAATGCAGCGAAGCCGTTGGTGCGGCCATGCTGCCAGGCATTGAGGCCCAGGCTGTTTGGTACCACGCCTCGTCGTCGACTGAATTATGCCGCGAATCCCGGGCTTTTTGAATATACGGCGGCAAAGGTAACTCGGCGATTTCAGCAAAATCGGAATCTGATAATGGAGGCGTAACTTCAACAAGCTGCGGGCGGCCTTTTTCGAGTAAACGCATTTTAAAACCGCGGGGCAAAGCCAGCACTTCTCCCGCCTTAAACTTTTTTGACGGGAACAAAACCTTCCAGGTATTTGAATTTTCAGTTTGCTCAATTCTGTCTAAAAAAAGGACTTCGATATCGTTCTCGGCAAAAACCCGGCGCTTAAGCACTTTGGTGTTGTTAATGACCAGAACGTCGCCTACTGGTACCGAGTTGAGCAGTTCAGCAATCGAAATTTCCTGCGGCGCATGACCTTCTGCAACCCACATAACGCGCGAAGGCCGCACCGGCGAGGTCGCGATAAGCTCTTCCGGATAATCAAATTTCAGATCAGCGAGTTTCATGGCCAATCTGTAACATAAATTAAAAAAATTCGGAATATTTTTATTGTTGTCTTATGCTGATGAATTCCTTATATTTTACCCATGCCTACGCAGCTGACAAAACAACAAATTGAAGACTTTTATACAATTGGCTTTATTGTTCTGAAAAAGCTTTTTAGCGAGCAGGAAATTGCCCAAATCAAAATTTCATTTGATCGCTTGCAAAAAACCGCACTTGAACTCCAAACAACCTGCGAGTTTCAAGGCTCGCAATTCGTAGTTGAAGGCAGCCGGATCGACCGCATCGTCTGGATGGGCGGCGCCGAACCTACTTTGCTTAAATATGGGGAAGATTCCCGAATTCTCGGACCTTGCAGCCAATTGCTGAACATCGATAAATTCGAACAATTGATTTGTCAGGGGCACTACAAATTGCCTGGTGATGCCGTTAGGTTTGACTGGCACCAGGATTGTCAGCATCGCGGCGCCGGTAGCCTTGATTGGATTGATGTGGATGGGCGCGGCAGTTACGTTCAAACTTTAATGGCCATTGATGAGAGTACTCCTGAAAACGGACCTGTATACTTTGTCCCTTACAGTACAAAATTCGGTTACCTTGAATTAGAAAAAAAGGAAGACCCCACAAAATATTTTGACCTGAATTCGGCCGTGCCGTTGATTATGCAGCCAGGGGATGTGGCATTTTTTAGCCCGTACGCGATTCATGGCAGTTACCCGAATAAATCAAATGGACCTAGACGGGTTTTCATTAATGGGTTTGCTTATCCGGGGGCTAATCAGAAGGTTTATCCGGGCACTGGGTCGGGACGTACAGTTGTGTTGAAGGATCCCGACAACTACAATATTGTCCATCAAGCGGACTAATGACTTTGTAAACTTGAAGTCACAAACTGTGACTTCAAGTTGGTTTGGAATTCGCAAACTACCACCAGAATCAGAAAAAGAAGTATCCAAAAAATGCAAAAAAAAAGCGGTAGCTCATCGCTACCGCTGAAGAAGACCTAGAGGGGAACCACCAAACCCTAAAGGTCGTTCTTAAAACATAATCTACTTTTTAACTTTAACTTTTACTCTTTCGGCCAACGTCAACCAGAGGGATAGGCCAACGAAACCTGAGTACAAAGCGCAAAAAACAAAAACATAATATAATTCACCCACCGCTGGCTCCTTCTGCTTTAAGGGGGAGACGGTGGAAGACAACCATCCTAGTTATCTTATCTATCCGTCACATCTGAGCATCCGTGCTCCTGTTAATGAGACTCTGAGTTCACCCCTTTCGGGTTAAGAAACTTAAAAAAATGTATAAAATTGTAACTATAACGAAAACTAATGCGTATTTTTTGGCTAGACTAACGTGTTGTTCGACAAGGGCGTTGACCACGTAAAACGATTGTGACAAATATAGATGGTCTTCATCTGGAATAATGCGCGGATGGTGGAATTGGTAGACACGTGCGCTTGAGGTGCGTAAGCCGAAAGGTGTGGGGGTTCAAGTCCCCCTTCGCGCACCAAAACAGAACTTAACGGCTTTTTCAAAGCTAGTTGGTGGGACGCACGAGGCGATTCCCACAGATTTTCTCCCATTTTTCCAAGCGAATTTGGAGCCTCGCCCTCGGCGAGGCGAGGCGAACGG
>JANOJH010000102.1:0-1273 GCA_031408135.1 Bdellovibrio sp.
CATAACGTGGAACGATGGTAACTGCAGCCGCTGCTAGTCCGGCAGTTTTTATAAAATTTCTCCTGCCAATTTTTTCAGTGGAAGGGGGATTTGATTTTTTAAGTGGCATAGTTTTGTAATTTTATTATTTCAATAAATTCAAAATTCAAAATTGAGATAAGCTAATCTTGAACTTTGAATCTTGAATTATGAATTACTTTTAAATAATTTATTTTGAATAACTAAAATACCTAGCGATGCCACTTAAAAAATTAAATCCCCCTTCCGCTGAAAAAATTGGCAGGAGAAATTTTATAAAAACTGCAGGACTAGCAGCGGCTGCAGTTACCATCGTTCCACGTTATGTGTTGGGTGGCAAAGGCTTTGTTGCTCCAAGCGATAAAATTTTTGTGGCCGGAATAGGCGCTGGAGGAAAAGGTCAAAGCGACATTGCCAATTTCGCGAAAAGCGGCAAAGCCGAAATATCTTTTCTTTGCGATGTAGACGACCGTAGGGCAGCCAAGACTGTAGAGAATTTCCCAAAAGCAAAATACTACAAAGACTATCGCAAGATGCTCGATGAAAATCATAAAAGCATTGACGCGGTTTCTATCTCAACACCCGATCACATGCACGCGGTACAAGCGATGGCCGCTATGCAATTGGGCAAGCACGTTTATGTACAGAAGCCTTTAACTCACGACATCTATGAAGCACGCATGCTCACTGAAGTTGCCAAGAAAAATAAGTTAGTTACACAGATGGGTAACCAGGGCGCATCAGGTGATGGCGTGCGGCAAATGCGCGAGTGGTACGATGCCGGAACAATTGGCGATGTGCACACTGTATACTGCTGGACAAACCGCCCCGTGTGGCCGCAAGGCATTCCATGGTCAGATAAAAAAACTGAGATACCAAAAGAACTTGATTGGGACTTGTGGATAGGCACTGCACCTTTCAAAGATTATGTTGAAAAGATTGTACCCTTCAACTGGCGTGGCTGGTGGGATTACGGAACAGGTGCATTGGGCGATATGGCCTGCCATATTATTGAGCCACCGTTCCGCGTTCTAGGATTAGGTTATCCCACCGAAGTGGAATGCAGTGTGGGAAGTGTTTATCTCGATGGGAATCAGCGGGGATATTTTCCGGATAGTTGTCCTCCGTCTTCTCATATCATTATGACGTATGCTGGAAAGGCCGGAAAGCCAAATGTAAAATTTCATTGGATGGATGGTGGAATTCAGCCTGAACGCCCTGAAGAACTTGGCCCTAATGAAGTGATGGGCGATGG
>JANOJH010000147.1:0-16609 GCA_031408135.1 Bdellovibrio sp.
CCCGTGGTAAAGTATTAGTCCGCGACTCTGTTTCAAACGTAGCCTACACGCCAAATGGCTGCACGGTTGACACTGGCGCTTGGGATGACCCTTATACGGCCTGTTTGCATACCAGTTCGAAGGATATTCAGATCGATCACGTGGTGGCGCTTAAAAACGCTTATATGACCGGGGCACATGAATGGAGCTTTAAAAAAAGATGTCTTTATGGAAATTTTCTCGGCAATTCGTTTCACTTGATGTCGGTTAACGGTAAAGAAAACATGAAAAAAAGTGACTCTACACCGAGTGGTTACGTTCCACCGAATAAAACCTTTACCTGCGAATTCATCAAAAACTGGCTGAATATCAAACTGATCTGGTCTTTAAGGGCTACCCCGCAAGAACAGGCGGCCATAATGACGATTATCCGAGACAATCAGTGCGATCCGCGCAAGTTCATTGTAACAGCGACCAATCTGAAAGTTCAGCGGGATTATATGGAAGACAATGCCGACCTGTGTGAATCTCCGACTACGGCAATTGAAAAGTTTTAAGATTTTCGATTAATTTAAATACCAGAGCTGTTTACTAGTGAACTGGCTTTGCTTGAACTGGATCGTGCGCAGGTCTTTCAAAAGATCCAAAGCCTTCAAAAAGCCTGACTGCATAACAATTTGACTCGTCCGACTTTAAGTATAAAGCTATTTCAATTATGAAAATTATATTACTATTTTTATCTGCTTTGAGTCTTGCTTCCTGTTCATCTTATTTTAAGCGTAAAACCTGCGAATCCACGAATTGGTTTGAGTATGGCCAGAGCGTAGCGCTGGAAGGCCGCAGGCTTACCGGCGATCAGTTTATTTCTGAATGTAATAATGCCGAAGCCGATGTGGCAGAATCGGCCTTAGACCGTGGCTTCAAGAGTGGTCTTGAGAAGTACTGCCAGCCTGATGTCGTTTTTCAGACAGGTAAGTCTGGAAATTTCTTTTCGAATGAAATGTGCACGGGGCAGGGACTCAATGTATTAACGGCCAGGCACCGAGCTGGGGTGCAGGAGTATTGTCAGAAGTCGAACGCCTTTTCTTCGGGTGCAAAAGGCAAAGCCTATAATAAGATCTGCCCTGCGGAACTTGAAGGGGCATTTTTGCCCGAGTTCAATCGAGGACGAAAACGCTACCTCGAGTCGAACATTGTTGAAAATGAGAAATTAGCTCAAAGGCTTGATCATGAAATCTCTAGTTTACAGAATGAGCTGCGGTTCAAAACAAGTGAGTTGCAGCGTTACCAGTATATGGTGGCGGGCAACAAAGACGAAAAGTTCATGCAACGTTTAAATGAGCTGAATCGTGAGCGCCAGAATCTTGAATCCTCGATCCGTAGTAAGGAATCGGAACAACGCCGGTTATTAAATCAAAATCGTGAATACAAACTTGAGCTGATTAAACTGGAGTAGTTTTTACCGGCGCAACTAATTTGATTCCGTCGGGTTCGATCGTAATCAATTTTTTTTTGTAAATTCCACCGAGGGCCATTTTATATTTTTTCTTACTGACGCCGAACAAATTATAAATAATTTCGGGAGTCGTCTTGTCGGTAAGCGGTAGAAAACCGCCTTTCTCAGTGAGTTTTGCAAGAATGACTTCGCTGAGATCGCCGGTGCCCTTGTTGCCGAACGGCTGCAGGATGAGATCGATTTTGCCGTCATCGCGGATTTTTTTAACATAGCCGGGAACCTGATCGGCATAGCGGAGATCCTGAAAAACTTCATTTTGATAGAGAATCCCGAGATGTTTGCCATTGATTATTGCTTTGAATCCGAGATCGGTTTTGCCGATGATTAACAGATCAACTTTTTGTTCAACTGTGTAAACGGAAGTGTCTTTATCGAGAAATTTTTCAAGCCGCATTGAAGAAGAAATCCGGCCGTTATTGTCGGTGTACAAACAGACGATGATCTCATGGCCAACCTGCAGTTCGCGGGTTTGTTCACGAAATGGCAGAAATAAATCTTTTGGCAGGCCCCAGTCTAAAAATGCCCCTACAGGCTCGATAGAGGCCACTCTGAGAATTGCATAATCGCCGGCTTGGGGAACGGGGTTGGCGTTTTCTTCTGAATCTGACATATATTTTATTTATTCCTTCACAAGTTAGGTCGAAATTACAGTATAACACCATGCACCAGCAAGCTATGTTTCTTGATATGTAAAGTCTTTGTTCTATTCTTACTTTTTGATTTACAGTGAGGAGAATTAACTATGCAGACTGTTTTACCCATCGAGCCTGTGATCTGTCACAATCTGATCAATGGTGAATGGCTAGAAGGCGAAGCCGGCAACCCTGATATCTTTTCTCCGTATACCGGCAAAAAAATTGGTGAATTTTCGATTCCTTCGCAGAATCAGATTGAAATTGCGATTCGTGCGGCAGCAGACGCTCAGGTAAACTGGGGCAAGGCGCCCATAAAGGAACGAAGTCAGATTCTTTATAATTTCCGGAATATTTTACTACGCGATCTGGATCAGATCGCGCATCTTAAAAGCTCGGAGTGCGGCAAAACATTTGCGGAGGCACGGGCCGGGCTGATGAAGGGAATCGAAGTGCTTGAATTTGCACTTTCAATTCAGAATCTGGATCTTGGCGGCAAAGTTGAGGTTTCAAGAGGCGTTACCTGCGAATATCGCCGTGAGGCGCTTGGAGTTGTGGCCAACATCACGCCGTTCAATTTTCCGGCGATGGTGCCGATGTGGACAATTCCGATTTGCCTGGCCCTCGGGAATTCCTACGTGTGGAAGCCATCTGAAAAAACTCCGTTGACGGCCCAGAAAATCGCTAATGCCTTAACTGAAGCCGGCCTGCCTAAGGGCGTCTTTACAGTTCTGCACGGCGGTGCCTCTACCGTCGACGCCATTATTGATCATCCACTGGTTAAGGCTATTGGTTTTGTAGGTTCAACTAAAATTGCAAAATTGGTTTATCAGCGGGCCACTCATCTCGGGAAGCGGGTGCTGGCGCTCGGTGGCGCTAAAAATCATATTGTGCTTCTTCCGGATGCCAATCAGGAACTGAGCGGGCTGGGAATTTCAGATTCCTTTACCGGTTGTGCGGGGCAAAGATGCATGGCGGCCTCGGTGCTGTTGGCGGTTGGAAATGTTGATCAGCATATTGAGAAAATTGTACAGCGTGCGGCCTCTCTTGAATTGGGCCGCGATATGGGTGCGCTTATTACTGGTGCGCAAAAGGATTTTCTGGTTGAAGCGATCGGGCGTATTGAAAAAACCGGCGCAAAAATTTTGCTTGATGGGCGAAAGGCAAAAGTTCCATTGGGATTTGACGGCGGCAACTGGTTAGGCCCCACGATTTTTGATCAGATACCGGCGGGATCAGAGGCCGCAACAGTTGAATTGTTCGGACCGATTTTAAGTATCATCCACTGTAAAGATTTGTCTGAGGCAATGAAAATTGAAAACTCAGTTGAATACGGAAATGCCTGCAGCGTATTTACCTCAAGCGGGCCGCTGGCCGATCGGGTGGCGCGTGAAGCCTCAACCGGCATGGTTGGAGTTAATATCGGTGTGCCTGTGCCGCGAGTGCCTTTTTCTTTTGGCGGAACGAATGCCTCGAAATTCGGGCATGGAGATATTACCGGACATCACAGTCTTGATCTGTGGTCGAACATAAAAAAAATTACAACGAAATGGGAAACCCAGGCCGACTCAAACTGGATGTCCTAACGTTAAAAGGAAGTGGCTCATGTTAGTTAAAGATAAAAGATCTCCGCATATTATTCTGGCTTCTCAGGCTAATCTCAAATTTAAAGAAACAATTCCGGTTAAGTGGGGTGCAGCCGAAGCCGCAGCACGCGGGCCGATTGTGGCCTCGCACACGAATCATAAAAATCGAAATGCCATCGGCGCTCACAGCGGCAGCTATACGGTTTACCGTGCGCTTTCAGTTGCCAGCGGCAAGTTTCCGTCGTTACACCGACCGGATTTAAATAATACTCAGAGTCCGGTGAAAATCGGCCCTTACCCGCAATGGAAAGACCCTCTGAAAATGGTCACCGTAGACCCATGGGGCCTTGATCCGCAAATTCATTTTAAATCGCTATTTGAACAGGGCTATGACATTCGCCCGACAATTTCGGTTACGCAGGCTCATCTGCAGATTCCGGAACTGAATGAAGCCATCGAAGCCGGCCGTCTGAAAATTGATGGAAAAATTATTAAAGAAAATGGCGACGTTCGGGTAACGAAGGTTGCGATAGATCCGGTTTGGTATTTGCCGGGAATCGCAGAGCGACTTGGAGTTGATGAAGGCTTTTTACGAAGTACGTTGTTTCAGGAAACCGGTGGCATGTATCCCGAATTTATTACCCGGCCTGATCTGAAAGTCTGGCTGCCGCCAATCGGCAGTTCTACGGCTTATATTTTCGGTGAAGCCTCGGATTTGGCTAAGCCCGAAGTTGAACTGACTTGTCGTGTGCACGACGAATGCAACGGGTCTGACGTGTTCGGCTCGGACATTTGCACTTGTCGGCCTTATCTCATGTACGGAATTGAAGATGCGGCCAGAACAGCACAACGGGGCGGCGTGGGCATTATTATTTATTATCGTAAGGAAGGCCGGGCGCTTGGCGAAGTTACAAAATTTCTGGTTTACAATGCCCGCAAACGTCAGGAAGGCGGCGACACCGCTGCAACTTATTTTCACCGCACGGAATGTGTGGCCGGAACTGAAGATGCAAGATTTCAGGAATTTATGCCCGACTGTCTTCATCTGTTCGGAATTTCGAAAATCCATAACCTGCATTCTATGAGTAACATGAAATATGATGCCATCGTGAAAAGCGGTATTGAAGTGGTGAACCGGGTTTCGATTCCGGACAATCTGATTCCGCAGGATGCGCAAGTTGAAATGGAAGCAAAAAAAGCAGCAGGCTACTTTTCGAAAGAACCTAAAAAGACAAATGAGGATCTGAAAAAAGTAAAAGGCAGAGGAATACAGGAGTAAGTGTGGCAGTTACTGCAAAATCGGTAAATTTAACCTCTAAACAGATCGACTACTTGCTCCAGCCCGAAGCCATTCGCGAGCGTGCGGGCCAAATATTAAAACTGTCGCAGGCGGGGCGTACGTCCTTTGAGTTTCATCCGGAAAAACTTAAACCGACAGTGGCCTACGTGCTGGAAGTAATCCGAAAAAAATATCCGGCACTGGATATTCCTTTTCACTCGCGCTGGGGGCATTTCAAGGCCGGCGGCATCGACCGCTCCGCCATGTTCGATTCGTTGTTTGAACGTTTTGATGCCGCTGAAAAAGCGCGATCGAAGCTGGATCTGGTTATTACTTCCGTGCTGCTTGATGCTGGAGCAGGAGCCGCATGGTCGTATACCGAAGAAAACACCGGTGAGACGTTTACCAGATCAGAGGGGCTAGGCGTTGCCAGTTTTCACATGTTTTGTTCGGGCGTGATGAATTCCGATAAAAAATCATTGATGGCCAATGCTGAAGGTTTAAAAACCGTTACGGATCAGGATTTGCTAAAACACTTTCAGGTCAGCGAAAAAAATCCGCTGGTTGGGGTTTCGGGGCGTGTTCAATTGCTGAATAATCTGGGGCGCGCAATGGAAAACAAAACCATCTTTAAAAATGGCCGACCGGGAAATATTCTGGATTATCTTTTTACCAAGTGCGGTGAAACAATTCCGGCCACTGAAATTTTGCGAGCCGTGCTCGATGGCTTCGGCGCGATCTGGCCCGGACGTCTTGCAGCAGGGAATGTTAATCTAGGTGATGTGTGGATTCATTCGGGCCTTGGTGCGGCTGGTTCTTATGAGTCGCTCGTGCCGATTCACAAACTTTCGCAGTGGATGACGTATTCACTGATCGAACCAATTGTTGAAGCCGGCTACAAAGTTACCAATGTTGAGGGCCTGACCGGACTTGCAGAATATCGCAACGGCGGCCTGATGATAGATTCCGGATTGCTGACGCTCAGAAATCCCGAGGACCAGAAAAAAGACTGGGCGCCCGGATCAGAGCTGATTATCGAATGGCGGGCGTTAACGGTGCTGATGCTGGATTTAATCGGTGCCGAAGTGCAGAAAGCTCTCGGTAAAACGCCGCAGGATTTTCCGTTGGCGAAAGTGCTTGAAGGTGGGACGTGGTGGGCCGGACGTTCGATTGCTCTTGAAAAAAGAGCGGGCGGCGTGCCACCGCTGAATATTTTGAGTGATGGTACAGTTTTTTAGAAAATTTTTTGAATATTACTGAAGGGGGAAATTATGGCTGGAAAAGTTACGATAATAGATCATCCGCTGCTGAAACATAAGCTTGGTTACTTGCGCGACCGGAACACGGGTTCTTCAGAGTTTCGGGAGCTGCTTAAGGAAATCAGCCGGATTCTGGCTCACGAAGTGATGCGCGACTGGACTGAAATGCGCGAAGTGGTGGTTGAAACGCCGATTGCGCAAACCAAGGTTGAACGCATTACAAATGCGCCGGTTGTGGTATCGGTATTGCGGGCCGGAAATGGAATGCTGGATGCGGTGCTGTCGATGATTCCTTTTGCTTCGGCCGGCTTTATCGGAATTTACCGTGACAAATTTATTCAGAACACGGTTGAATACTATTTTAAAATGCCTTCTGACATCAAAGGTAAGATGGCGATATTGTGCGACCCGCTGGTATCAACAGCCGATACGATGATAGCTGCGATTGACCGCCTGAAAAGCTATGAAGTGAAAAGAATTCGGATTCTGACAATTTTGTGCAGTGATTTTGCAATTGAGAAAATTCACAATCTGCACCCCGACGTGGATATCTTTACGATAAATATTGAAAAAGAAATCAATGACCTCGGTTACCTTGTGCCGGGCCTAGGTGATGCAGGAGACCGGCTTTATCAGACCAAGTAATGCGCCACCGCAAAATAGCCGACCTTACATTCTTGGTGTTGCCGGCGGCAGCGGCTCGGGAAAATCTTTTTTTTCCGAAGCGCTGGTGCGTGAGCTTTTAAAGAGCTGTGGGCGCAACGTCTGCGAAATTGTATATCAGGATAATTTTTATATTGATCAGTCTCAGCGTTTTGACCGTGATGGGGGCGCTGTAAATTTTGATCACCCCGACAGTATTGATTTTTCATTGTTGGCCGCGCATCTAAAAATTCTGAAAGCCGGGCAAGCAACCGACATTCCAACCTATGATTTTGCTACGCACAAACGGAAATCGGAAACGCTGCGGATTGAACCTGAAAATATTATTATTGTGGATGGTATTTTGATTTTTCACTCTTTAGAAGTACGTAAACTTTTTGATGATCTGATTTTTTTTCAGACGCCCGAAGACCTGCGGTATCAGCGGCGGCTTGAGCGGGATGTGCGTGAACGTGGCCGCACACCGGAAGGCGTACGTGAGCAATTTTTAAAACAGGTAAAACCGATGCACGATCTTTATGTTGAGCCATCAATGACTTTTGCCAACACCATTGTAAAAGACCTTGGTTTTAGCCAGATCCTGGAACTTTATTGTCTGAAATTACAGATTTTGCGGAGTCAATTATGAAAAACAATAATTACGAATTTATGAAACGCGCCATTGCGCTTTCAGAACAAAATGTTTCAACTGCCAAAGGCGGCCCTTTCGGGGCCGTCATTGTGCTGAACGATAAAATTATTGGCGAAGGCACAAATCTTGTTACCTGCAACAATGATCCAACAGCACATGCCGAAGTAGAGGCAATTCGTGCTGCCTGCAGCTATCTGAAAAATTATGATTTATCCGGCGCTTCGATTTATACCAGTTGCGAACCTTGCCCGATGTGCTTATCAGCTATATATTGGGCCCGTATCGGGAAAATCTATTATGCTAATACCCGAACGGATGCCGCTAGGATTCAGTTTGATGACGATCTAATCTACAATGAAATTCCAAAGGACCCGAAAACTCGGAAAATCCCGGCCGAGCAACTTTTGCATGAAGAAGCCCAACAGGTTTTTGATTTGTGGAGTGCTTCAGCCGAAAAAGTAAGTTACTAATGCGCAATTCTGTTTCATTTTTACTAAATGGCGTACGAAAAGAAGTCAGTGGCAAAGCGGCGTTTTTGCCTTTGAGCAGTTATCTGCGTTATGATTGTGCGCTTACCGGTACCAAAGTTGTGTGTGCCGAAGGGGATTGCGGCGCCTGCACAATTATGGTTGCGAAGTGGCAACCGGATGCACCGCCACACTATCAGGGAATTAATTCGTGCATTGCTATGACTTTTGCAATGGATGGTGCAAGTCTTGTTACGGTAGAAGGCCTTGCCGGTGAAGAGGGACTTAATGAAATTCAGTGTTCGATGGTGCGGAATTTCGGCGGTCAGTGCGGCTTTTGCACGCCCGGTTTTGTTATGGCTATCGCAAACATGTACGAACAGAATTCTGAACCGACACTTCAGAACGCAAAAAACTATCTAACCGGTAATCTCTGCAGGTGCACCGGTTACACCCCGATTTTAAATGCGGCACTGGACGTAGACGTTAACAAACATGTACTGATGCGGGATAAATTTCCGCCGCACCGTTTTGCAGAAGAGTTGCTTAACGGTGTTCGGATTACCACTGACGATGCCGAGTACTTCGCGCCGACAACACTTGCGGAAGCGTGTCGCTATAAAGCTGAAAATGCCGACGTTGTTGTTTTTTCCGGTTCGACAGACCTCGGTGTCCAATTTAACAAAGGGCACCTGACTCCACGCCTGGTCTTGAGTTTGCATCTTATTCCCGAGCTGTATAAACGTGGCGTTTCTGGCCACGGTGCTGAACGGGTTGCAGCCGTTGGCGCAAGGGTTACGCTGGCCGAATTCCAGCAACTCATCGCCAAAGACATCCCCTCGCTTGATAGATTTCTGAATATTTTTGCGTCGGCGCAGATAAAAAATGCCGGAACACTTGTGGGAAACCTTGCTAATGCTTCGCCGATTGCCGACATGACGCCCGTGTTGATGGCACTGGATGCCGACGTGCATATACAAAGCCGGGCAGGTGTTCGTGTTACAAAATTACAGAATTTTTATCTAGGCTATAAAAAAACGGATTTGGGCAAAGATGAGATTATCACTCAGATAAGTTTTAAAATTCCGGAAAAAAATCAGATATTCGAAAATTACAAAGTTTCACAGCGCCGCGATCTTGATATTTCAACCGTAAATGCAAGTTTTAATTTTAGAATGAATGGAAGCAGAATTGCATCGGCAAAAATTGCACTTGGCGGAGTTGGTCCCACAACACTTCGCATGAAAGATATTGAAAAAGCGATCGAAGGCACGGAGTTAAATGAAGCAAAAATAGACGAAGTTAAAAAACTTATTGTGGCAGGTATTAAGCCGCTGTCAGACATGCGGGGCAGTTCGGCTTATCGTAGCCTGCTTGCAGCCAATCTTTTTGAAAGATTTGCGCGGGAGCAGCTAAGTTTATGATTAAAAAAGTTTTTCACGAGTCGGCAATGGCCCATGTCAGTGGTAGTGCTGAGTACATTGATGACCGTACCCCTCTCGTAAATGAAGTTTTTGTTGATGTGGCTTACAGCCTGGTTGCTCACGGAAAAATCCGAAAAATCGACATTTCTGAAGCACTTAAAGTAAAAGGTGTGATAGCAATTTATCTGGCAAGTGATCTGCATCTGAACACCTGGGGCACGATTTTTCATGATCAGCCTTATCTGGCAGACAATCTTGTGCAATATGCCGGTGAAGCCGTGGCCGTTATTGCCGCGACCTCGCGTGAAGCGCTGTTGCCCGCAAAGAAAAAAATAATTATAGATATTGAAGAACTTGAACCGATACTTTCAATTCAGCAGGCGCGGGAAAAGAAGCTGTTTATCGGCCCGCTGCGGAAAATTCAGAAGGGCCAGCCTGATCGTGCCATGATTGATTCACGGCACACTTTAAAAGGAAAAATTACCATTCAGGGACAGGATCATTTTTATCTGGAGTCGCAGGCCTGCATTGCTTACCCGAAAGAAGACGGCCAGCTGGAAATCCATTCATCGTCGCAGCACCCAAGCGAAATTCAGCACATGGTGGCTGAAGCGCTGAATCTGAAATTTCATCAGGTGGTTTGTATTGTAAAAAGAATGGGTGGCGCATTCGGTGGCAAAGAATCCCAGGCTGGTCCGTTTGCGGTTTATGCTGCCTTAGTAGCCCAGAAGCTTAACCGCCCAGCGCGTTTGATTCTTACAAAAGACGACGATATGCAGATCACCGGCAAGCGAAATCCTTTTGAAAATGATTATGAAGTGGGCTTTGACGAGGCCGGCAAAATTACAGCCTTGAAGGTAAACCTTTTTTCTGATGGTGGAGCGTACGCGGATTTGTCGACGGCGATTATGGAACGCGCGATGCTACACAGTGATAATGCTTACAATATTGAACATATGGAAGTTACCGGTCAGGTTTGTAAAACCAACACTGCGCCGAATACCGCCTTCAGGGGATTTGGCGGGCCAAAAGGCATGTTAACGATTGAAAACATTATTGAAGAAATTGCCGGTTTCTTAAAAAAGGATTCTTTTGATCTGAGAGAGCTTAATGTTTACCGTAAACTTGATCGAACCCATTATGGTCAAGAGATAACTGACAATGTGCTGTCTGAACTCTTTCAAAAAATACGAAGGAGTTCGGCCTATGATCAGCGGAAAAAAGAGATCGATCTCTTTAACCGGACTTCGAAAAATCAGCTTCGTGGTATTTCGGCTACGCCGATTAAATTCGGAATTTCATTTACAACCCGTCACCTGAATCAGGCCAATGCGCTGGTTAACGTTTATCAGGATGGAACAGTGCAGGTTTCAACCGGAGCAACTGAAATGGGCCAGGGTGTGAATACCAAGATTGCGCAAATTGTGGCTGAGGCCTTCGGAATTGAAATTTCGGATGTGCGTGTGATGGCAACGTCCACCGAGAAAAATGCCAACACTTCAGCTACGGCCGCATCAAGCGGGAGTGACCTGAACGGGCGTGCTGCTGAAGTCGCGTGTGAAATAATTAAAAACCGGCTAGGACAAGTGGCTGAGCAGGTGCTTGCACGGGCACCCGAACTTCGGGGTCGTAAAGTTGCCGGCAGCGGAGCTGCGCCTGAAATCAGTATTGACGAAACCTTGAAATCGCAAATGTTGTTTAAGAGCGGCGAAATTATTGATCCGGCATCAAATCAAAAAATTTCATTTAAAGAATTGCTGATTGAAGCTTACCTGAACAGGATTTCGCTTTCGGCGTATGGTTTTTACCGTTACCCCGGCATCTATTTTAATAAAGAGACCGGCACCGGCGAACCTTTCTTTTATTTTACAAACGGCGTAGCCGTTAGCGAGGTTTCGGTTGATCGATACACGGGCGAAGTCAAAGTGTTACGTTCGGATATTCTGATGGATCTGGGGCGGCCTCAGAATGTTGGAATAGACATCGGGCAGGTAGCAGGGGCATTTGTACAGGGCCTTGGATGGGTTACCACCGAGAAGCTTTTTTACAATGAAAAAGGATTGCTGAAAACCTTTTCGCCGAGCACTTATAAAATTCCGAGCGTGCATGATGTGCCACGGGAATTTAACATCAAATTTTTAGAAAATCCCATTAATGTCAAAAATATCCGAGGCAGTAAAGCGGTTGGCGAGCCTCCGTTGATGTTGGCGATTTCGGTATGGACCGCGATTAAGTATGCGATAAGCTCTCAGTCGCGAAAGGCATCTGAGCTTAGGGTTCCAGCCAGCCAGGAAGCCGTACTGATGAGTTTACAGCCATGAAAACAGATTCTGTAACAATTACGCTGGTTGCATACAAGGGCAGCGTGCCGCAGGCGCTGGGTGCAAAAGCCAGGGTTGAGCTTTCGGGACTGGTTGGGGGGACAGTCGGCGGCGGAAAAGTTGAAGCGAAGGCAATTCTTTTTGCGCAAGAACTGCTTCGGCAGCCAGATGCCTTGAAATGCCGGCTTATCACCTGGAACTTAACTCTTGATGTGGGAATGACCTGCGGCGGAGTGGTCACGTTTCTTTTTGAAGTTGATCGGCCCAATGCCTGGAAAATTGCGGTGTTCGGCGCAGGCCATGTTGCGCAGGAACTGGTGCCGCTGCTTTTAAAGCTTGAATGTTCGGTCACCTGCATCGACAGCCGCGCGGAGTGGCTTGATAGAATTCCAATGGCTGAAAATCTGTTTAAAAAACTGGCGCCAAAACCGGAAGTGGTGTTGAAAGACCTAAGTGAGGATTTTTATATAATTCTGATGACCCAAGGTCATGCAACAGATCTGCCGATACTTGCCGAAATTCTGAGAACCCGGCACAAGGCGCCATATATTGGTGTAATTGGCAGCAAAACCAAAGCCCTTTCATTGCAGGCGAACTTAAAGGCAATGGATTTTTCGAAGGAAAAAATCGAAAGCTATCATTGCCCGATCGGCCTTGCTATCGGAAATAACACGCCGGTTGAAATTTCCTACAGTGTTATTGCACAACTCCTGCAAGTGAGAGATTATGCTCTGAAAAAAGGAGATTTGTGATGAAGTTATTTATTTTTTCAGGACTTTTTATGCTGACGGTGCTGGCTTCGGCTAACGAGGCGCAAATCGGTATTGTACTTGGCACGACAACCGGCCTTTCCGGCAAAATTGACATTGGCGGGAATCGTTCAATCGACGGAGTTTTGGCTTACTCAACTGATTCTAAATACGGAAATTATTTTCATATTGATTATATCATCGAAAAAGCGCGGAATTTTGCAATGGGGAGTGTAAGTCCGGTTTATCTTTATTACGGACCGGGGCTCCGTTTGATTAATATCCGCAGCGGCGTTGATAGCGGAAAAACCAAGATCGGATTTCGTGGTCCGATCGGGATAAATACTCAGACCTCGAATCCAGACCTCGAACTTTTCGGAGAAGTGGCGCCCGCTGTCGATCTGACGCCTAGTACATCGGTCTATATCGATGTGGGAATCGGTATTCGATTCAGATTCTAGATACTAAATATCTGTGTGGAATATTTCCGCGTAAGTCCTGAAAAGTGACAGCTCTGGAGTCTGAAAATAAAATTAAGCGTAGCTGCCCGCTGGAGATCCTTTTGCAAATCATCTGAAGTTGGCGAATTGCACTCCCAACAGAGGAGACAAAAAATGAAAGAACAGACTTTGGTTACCGTACTTGTTTGCACACTATTTTTAACAGCCCAAGCGGCCGTCGATGCCAAAAAAGGACTTGGGGCACCGAACCAAAGGCCCTTACTGGCCACGCCTCAGGTTTATGTGCCGAATTCGCTGGATCTTCGGTTAAAAGAGAATGTGCAACAGCAACTTCGAACGAGTATCCGGAACTTCGACCCGAATCGAATTACCGTTTTAAGTCAGAACGGTGAAATCACACTGAAAGGTGTTGTAAAAACCAGCGAAGAATCTGATAAGCTTGAACATGAAGTTTTACGGGTAACGGGCGTTACTAGTATTCGAAATGATTTAGTTCTGAGTCTCGATTAAAAGGGGAAAATCCGAAATGCCGAAAGCTATTTTTGTACGTCATGCTGTGGCCTTGAACCGCGCAAAGGCAAAGTCCGATGGCATTATCGACAAGCATAGGCCGCTGACGGAGCAGGGCGCCCGCAGCTTTCAAAAGCAGGTTTTAAAACACAGAAAACTATTCAGTAATGTTGATTTATGGGTGACCAGCCCCTATCTGCGGGCGAAGGAAACTCTGGATGTTATCTTTGAAGTTCTCAATATTAACGAAGCGCAAATCAGCATTCTTCCGAAACTAATACCGGAGGCCAAACCCGATCAACTTCGCGACTGGCTTGCTAAACGAAAAGAAAAAGTGATTGTTTTTGTGTCGCACGAACCATTTTTGAGCGGTTTTTTAGCTCAGCAAACAGATGCTGCGAAAGATATTCCGAAAGTTAAAAAAGGAGCAATTGCGGTGGTCGATATCAAGCGAAAGAATCAGAAATACAAATTAAAAGAATTGTTCAATCCCTGAGTGAGGACATGAATTTTGAATTTTCCGTTAGTATCGGCTTTTAAATTGTAGATTGCCGTTTCTTCCCCGACTTCATGATTGTTTTTATCAACCTGGGACCATCTTAACGTCACAATCAGAATTTGATCGGTCAACCATTGCTGCCCGAGGACTTCAGGCCTGACGCCGGCTACGCCTTCGGTATTGAAACTTCGCTTTATTTCAGTGAAGAATTTTTCGAGATCCTCGAAAGTGGTCAATGCTTGGGTTGCGTGGTCACTGAGAATATAAGAAGGCAAGGCCCAACACTTTCGGAGGACTTCATAGTTGCCGGTTGTAACGGCGGCTCCTAAACTGTTGAAAAAATCGACGACGTCGGAATCCTGTTTGAACTTTTTTTTCTGAATCAGTTTTTCAATTACGGGTCGCATAAGGCCTCCTGGGCATTCATTGCATTCTTAGTAAAGCATCTTTCGTACCAAGGTGTTTCATTGAGACAAAATATCCCGTACGCGCAAGCTTGAATTTTGCATACTCGTTAAGAGTAATGACCAAAATTGAAATTCAACGGGTTTTCAAAACTTTCTTTTCGTTCTATTTTTTCAGGCTGGCAACATTATTTGCGTTGCTTGTTGCCTTGGACGTGATTAGTTATAACATTCATCGATATACCGGTATGCGAATTCAATTATGGCCCTCTGCCGGCCTGGCACTGGCCGCGCTGTTGATCTGGGGCCATTCAGTTTGGCCCGCCATTTTTCTGGCGTCATTGGCCGTAAACATTACCGGAGGCGACCCTAATTCGATTTATTTCGGAACCAATGTTGCAAAAACCGTGGGGCCGCTGCTGGCCGCATATCTTTGTCACCGCGACACCGGCTTTCATTATTCGCTTGATCGGTTTGATGATGCTGTCAGACTCATAATCGCTGCTGTTTTCGGGGGCCTGGTAACCGCACTGTTCGGAATTCAGGGATTTCTATTTTCGGGAATTGCAAATGTTGAACTTATATATTTTTTTCAGTTCTGGGCGGCCCAAACAATGGGAATTCTCTTAGTCGCACCTTTGATTTTGGTCGCTTATGCGCCGAACCTCATTGAAAGATTTCAATGGAAAAATATCGGGCAGAAAGAAAAAGCAACGCTGGGTCTGGCCATGCTGGCGGTTATTCTATTTTTTACTAAATTCAGCGGACCGATCCGTCTTTATTTTTTCTTTCCTTTGATTTTCTGGCCGGCCATGAGGTTGGGGCAGCGCGGAGTTTCGGTCGTTTCGTTTTTTCTGTCGATCGTGGTGATTTTTGCAAGTGTAAAGGGTATCGGACCTTTCGGCTCAACTGAGGCCGGAACCGAAAATGTATTCTATCTTCTGATTTTTGTTGTGGCATTACAGATTACCGGACTGATTGTGGCCGGCGCAGTGGCAGAACGCGAAATCGAACGAAAAAAAGAAGAAGAGGTTTTTCTTAAAACGAATTCGACCCTTGAAAAAAGCCTGCGTGTCCTGAAGGAAGCAAAGGAAACCGCCGAGTCTTCAAGTGCCGCCAAGTCGGCATTTCTTGCAAATGTCAGTCATGAGATTCGCACGCCGCTTAGTGCAGTAATGGGGTTTTCCGAGCTGATTCTTACAGATGGCGTATCCTCTGATGAGCGTAAAAAAATCTACGAAATTATCAAACGTAATGGCATGCAGCTCTTGAATGTGATAAATGACATTCTTGATTTGTCGAAAATTGAAGTCGGCAAGTTTGAAATGCAGAAGACCGTCGTTACAGTATCTGAATTTCTTGAGGACATTAAATCGACGATGGGGCTTGAGGCCGAAAAGAAAGATTTGAAACTATTACTTGAACAGGATCAGAATACTCCGCAGAAGATTTTTACCGATCCGCTAAGATTGCGTCAGATCCTACTGAATATCGTCGGCAATGCGATTAAATTCACCGATGCTGGCAGTGTCGAAATTAAAATTAAAACAATAATTGATATCAACGGGCTAACTAAGCTGGCGATTCTTGTAAAGGATACCGGCATCGGTATTCCGGCAGATAAAGTGAAGGAGCTATTTGCGCCGTTTGCACAGGTTGATACGTCTTCAACCCGCAGATTCGGAGGTACAGGATTGGGTCTGGCACTTTCTCAGCGCTTGGCCATCGCACTTGGCGGTGCGGTCGTACTTAACAAGTCAACGCTCGGGCAGGGGAGTGAATTTCTGATTACGATTGATCCGGGCGATGCCGTGCAAATTGCAAAGGCTGAGCGCAAGCTGAAAGAAAAGACGACCTTGCAACTGGAGAGCATTATCAGCCGCAAGAATCTGAACAATAAAAAAATTCTACTAGTTGAAGACAATCCCGACAACCAGGCCCTGTTTTCGTATTACATTCGCTCAGTCGGTGCAAATCTCGATCTGGCAAACAATGGCGTCGAGGCGCTGCAGAAGATTCACGACGGCCAGTACGATGCCGTGCTGATGGACTTGCAGATGCCGGAGCTCGACGGCTACGAAGCGACTAAAATACTTCGCGACGAAGGCTACAAAAAACCTATTATCGCCTTAAGTGCGCATGCGATGAAAGAAGTGAAAGAGCGCTGTTTAGCCAGTGGCTTTGATGGCTATATTAGTAAACCCGTTGAAAAAATTGATTTGATACGAG
>JANOJH010000199.1:0-1253 GCA_031408135.1 Bdellovibrio sp.
TTCAGGAGCGTAAGTTTAATAAAGGCGGTGTGCAAGGCCCTAATATTATTAATGGAGTTTTTCAAACCCAAACGATTCGCAATACCATATTCAACCAAGACTTTATTCTGGCGTTCAATAAACAGTTGAGTGAGGATATTACCTTTTCTTCGCGCATTGGATTTAATGCCCGCAATGATCAATTTAAACGCGATGGTCTTTATTCCGAAGGTCAGATCATTAGTGGATTGTTCAGGCATTATAATTTTACCACAGCTTCTGCACGAAGTATAGGTTTTGATGGACGTATTTTGAACCGTGAAACCGAAGAGCAACGAATGGGTGCTTATGGCGATTTCTCGTTTGATTATAAGCAGTATTTGTTCCTGAATTTGGCAGGCCGCAACGATTGGACGTCAACTTTAGAAACAGGTAACAATAGAATTTTCTACCCGAGTACATCGATTTCTTTTATTCCAACGGAAGCCTTCCCGGGGTTGAAATCAAATACACTTAATTATCTTAAACTTCGTGCCGGATATGGAACATCGGCAGGGTTTGCACCTTTTCCGTATGGTACACGCTCTGTTGCATCGCTGAATGCGCGAGGATTTGTTGATTTAGCTGCATCACCAACCATCACAAATTCAATTGATAACTTTCTTGGTAATGTTAACCTGAAACCGGAATTGCAGCAAGAAATAGAAGTGGGATTTGAAGCGAAACTCTTGAATGAGAGGATTGGGGTCGATTTCACCATTTATGATCGAAGGACAAAAAACCTTATTACGGAAGCACCTCTTGATCCTTCGACAGGATATACCAGTACATTGACTAACGTAGGTAAGCTTAGTAACAAAGGTCTAGAATTGGGTCTCAATGGTAACGCAATAACACGCGGTGCTTTCCGCTGGGATGTAACATTGAACTACAATATTGTTCGGCCTGAGATTATTGAGTTAGGCGGTGGCCTTGAAGAAGTGGTAATTGCAGGGTTCACCAACCGTGGAAACTTTGCTATCCCAGGCAGGCCATATAATATTATCAAGGGTAACGCTGTAAAAAAATCACCAGATGGCGAGCGGATAGTCCGTGCCAATGATGGTCTTTATGCCGTAGATCCAATTGTCCGTGAAATCGGAATCCTAATCCAGATTGGACAGCCTCTCTGTTTAATACATTTACGTACAAAGGTTTTACTTTGAACATCCAAATGGATTACCGCCATGGCGGTGATATGTATGCAACTCGCTGTTGCGCTTGACCTTGCGAGC
>JANOJH010000225.1:0-1156 GCA_031408135.1 Bdellovibrio sp.
TGGCCCCATATATTTTTCAATAATGGCAGGTAGTTTGGTCTCAAATTCTTTGAGATCCGTTCCTTCGCTAAGCAACAAGTAACTGAAATAGTTAGATTCCATCCAGCTATTCCCTTTGGCATGTGCCAAACCTTCCATGGACGCAAAAAGGTCAAAATGAAAATGGGAACTTGCAGGAACGTTATCTATTATTCCGGTAACCTTATATTGTTTGCCGGTATCATTAAAATCTAAAAGTTTATTTATAGGATCTTCATTTCCAAAATATTTTAAAGCCTCATCTTTGGTAATGACAAGTGTATACGGTTCTGCTAATGCCGTTTTTGGATTTCCCTTTAATAGGGGGAGCGTAAAGACTTCGAAAAAATTGGGATCCACTAAAGCGACCTTACTGTTTCTATAGGTAGTATTCTTATACGTTATTTTAGGCGATCCAAATGTTCGCAGCCGAGTTGCATCAAGTACCTCGGGCAACTCATTTTTGAATGTCGCGGCAACCGGTGCAGGTGTTACGGCTTCTTTAATTATTTCTCCATTCATCTTCCCTTTTAAAACAACGCGTACAATCTGATCAGCTTTTTCATTGTAGCGGTCAAAACTTAATTCATCCATTACAAACATCATAATGATAAGACACGTAGCAATGCCAATGGAAAGGCCGGATATATTAATTGTAAATAACCCTTTGTTCTTCAGCAAATTTCTCCATCCAATTTTAAAATAACTTTTATACATACCATAGGTGTTTAAAGTTTGATAGCCTTCTACTGGTTTGATAATACTTGGCCTAAATAAGAGTAAGACATCAACTATAAATCTCATATCGGCTTTCAGCTTTCCTCTTTTTGCTTTCTGCTCCTGATACAACTCTATCAAATCCCCTTCTATATACTTCACCAACTTCGGGTGGCAGTACCAGCGGAAGAACCGAAGGGGGTGTTTGGGAGGAGTGTGCATTTATATTTTGTTGAACATAAGTATCAAGATATAAGATTTAAGAAATGCATAAGCATCTTAAGTCTTATGTCTAAAGTCTCACGTCTATTAGTCTGTTCCACGCCATCTTAGGTATTGCGCTCCACAATTCATCCCGAGTACTCTTGGAATACTCCATAGCTTTTTTACCTAATGCTGTGATTTGGAAATACTTCTTGGG
>JANOJH010000228.1:0-1663 GCA_031408135.1 Bdellovibrio sp.
TAATCGAAAGATTTACCGGTTCGCAATTAATTCAGGGTGAACCTGATGCGTCTTCATTTCCTTCAGGCGGAATGCGTTCAACTTTTGAGGCCCGCGGTTACACCGCTTGGGACCCGACTTCTCCTTTGTTTATTATCGAAGAAGAAAACGGAAAAACTTTATGTATTCCCACGGTTTTCTTCGGTTATCACGGGCAGGCGCTTGATAACAAAACCCCGCTGCTCCGTTCAGTTGATGTGCTTTCAAACGAAGCGGTAGAGTTTCTGAAACTTGTCGGCGACGTTGATGCAAAAAAAGTGCAGACAACCTTAGGTGCCGAGCAAGAGTACTTTTTAGTTGATAAAAACTTTGCAGCTCTGCGCCCCGATCTGCTGATGACTGGCCGTACTCTCCTTGGCGCTTCATCGGCCCGCGGTCAGCAGTTAGAAGATCACTATTTCGGAGCGATCCCTTCGCGTGTGAAATCTTTCATGCAAGAGGCCGAATATGAACTTTATAAATTAGGCATTCCGATTAAAACCCGCCACAACGAAGTTGCGCCGTCGCAATTTGAGCTGGCGCCGATTTTCGAAGATATGAACATTGCCTCTGACCACAATCTCTTAACGATGGATGTTTTAAAGCGCGTGGCACTCAAGCATGGCATGGTGTGCCTGCTGCACGAAAAACCTTTTGCCGGCGTGAATGGTTCAGGAAAGCATAACAACTGGTCGATGGCGAACGACAAAGGCGAAAATTTGCTGGAGCCGGGTCATACCCCGCATCAGAATCTGCGATTCTTAGCCTGTCTGGCCGTAACCTTGCGTGCCGTTCATAAGAATGCCGCGGCAATGCGCGCGGCGATTGCCAGCCCCGGTAACGATCACCGTTTGGGCGCCAACGAAGCTCCACCGGCAATTATTTCGGTGTTCTTAGGCAGCTTGCTTGAAAACATTTTAAATTCGATCGAATCAGGTAAGGCACTTAAAGCCACCGACGAACAGATTATCGATTTGGGCGTCAGCCAGATCCCGAATATTTCAAAAGACTATACAGATCGTAACCGTACCAGCCCGTTTGCTTTTACCGGTAACAAATTTGAATTCAGGGCCGTCGGTTCTTCACAAAACGTTGCGGTGCCGATGTCGTTCTTGAACGCAGCCGTCGCTGCCGCTTTCAGAGAATCTGCTGCCGAACTTAAAGACTTACTCAAAAAGAAAAAGCGCGATGAAGCCGTCATGGAACTGATCCGCAAAATCGTAAAAGAAACGAAAGTCATTCGCTTTAGCGGTAATGGCTATTCTGATGAGTGGAAAGCGGAAGCCAAAAAGCGCGGTTTGCCGATCCTGAACACCACGCCTGAAGCACTTGAAGTTATGAAAGATAAGAAGCTTACGCAGTTTCTGATCGATACCAAGGTACTTTCAAGAGAGGAAATCGATTCACGCTATCATATTGCGGTTGAACGCTATGTTAAAACGCTTGATATCGAGCACACCGCCATGCTTGAAATGACCAGCACTTACATTATTCCCACGCTCGAAAAGCAAATGCGCCAGTTGGGCGAAGCTCAAGAGTCGATGACTTCACCAGCGCTTAAAAAGCTGCACAAAGTCCGAATCACGGAATTTGAAGCGGTGTTTTCAGATGTGCTGGCCGGCTTTGAAAGCTTTAAAAATAAAGT
>JANOJH010000245.1:0-5040 GCA_031408135.1 Bdellovibrio sp.
TTCTTCTCCAAAGGTAGGGGCAGTCGAGTTTTCTGTTAGCCGCAATAGGCTTTTACTCTGATACGAAAATTATTAAAATTATGCATTCCGTAAGCTCTGTTTTTAATTGTGGAAGACTCCCATTTGGATTCACGATTCAAGGATAATCCACTGGTGACCCGGGATCCGAGAGTTCGTTTTTACGCCGGCGCTCCGTTGATTACTTCAAATGGACAAGCTCTCGGAACCCTCTGCGTAATCGATCATGTGCCTAGAACACTTTCTTTGGATCAGATTAGCGCTCTTGAAATTCTTTCAAGGCAAGTCGTCCGCAATTTTGAAAGAAATAAAATCGAACTCGAACTCATAATTCAGAAAAATTTTTTCAGCAGCATTGTTAATGTTCTTCCACAGCTGGTTTCGTACGTTGATACCTCATATCATTACCTTTTCAGGAATCTGGCATATCAAAAATGGTTTAATCTATCGGCCGAGGATCTAAAAAATACTTCGATGAGGGAAATTATCGGCGAAAAGGCGTTTCTTCATGTTAAGCCGTATATGGACAACGCGCTTGCAGGACTGAGTCAGAATTACGAGGTGAACCTGCAACTTGAGATCAATGGTCGGACACTTGAGAAAAAGATCAGCGCCAACTACACTCCTGATTTCGGGAAAGACGGTCGAGTAAGAGGTTTTTTTGCGGTTGTAACTGACCTGACAGAACAACGAGCAAAGCAGTATGCAGATGAAGAGCAAGGAAAAATGCTTGAGACCGCCCTTCGCGACTCTCGCGCCAGCGAAAAAATATTTCGAGCCTATTTTCAGAATTCCGCCGTCGGAATGATTAAATTAGATTCAAAATTGAAGTTCATAGATGCGAATCCTGCCTATTTAAAGATGATGGAATACAGCATAGACGAACTCCGGAGCATGTCTGAGAATGACGTGACCCATCCGGAAGATCGTAAAATTTCCGATGACACAATAAAGCGATCGATCGGCGAAAGAACACCACTCCTTCGATTCGAAAAAAGGAATGTAACAAAGTCCGGAAAAGTGGTTTGTTTTCAGATTTCCGGGCAGGCCATTGAGTTAGAAGGTGTCGATGACTACCAGCTTTTTGTAATTATACAGGATGTTACGTTACTTAAAGAAGCTGAAAAGCTTTTGCAGGAACAGCAGTTAAAACTTATTCAGAATACAAAAATGTCGGCCTTAGGTGAGATGGCAGGCGGAGTCGCGCACGAGATTAATAATCCGTTGACGATAATTCTTGGGAAACTGGATTCGCTGGAATTTTTATATAAGGAAGAGCGCAATAATGAAACCGCTTTTTTCCGGGAACTTGAAAAAGTCAGGTTCACGTCAATTCGAATCGGCAAAATTGTCAGAGGCTTGAGAGCCTTTTCCCGCGACGGGAGCAAAGATCCGATTGTTACCATTGAAGTAAATTCAATAATTTCCGATGTGATTTCGCTGTGTTTCGAAAAATTTGCGAGTCAGGGGATAAAAATTCTTTACGACAGTGAATTGAGCACTGAAATAGAATGCCGCCCAACAGATATTTCGCAAATTTTGCTCAATCTGTTGAACAATGCCTTTGATGCCATTCAAAACCAAAATTCAAAGTGGATAAAAATCGAAGTTTCCACTGAAGCATCTGAAATGGTTTGCATCGCTGTGATAGACTCCGGAGCCGGTGTACCGGTTTCGATTCGAGACAAAATAATGCAGCCGTTTTTTACAACAAAAGCGGTAGGAAAAGGTACTGGACTAGGGCTCAGTATTTCTAAGGGTCTGGCCGAAGCACATAATGGCGACCTCGTGTTGGATGCTACTTCAATTCAAACTAAATTTCAGATAAAGCTGCCAGTTCGGCAAGGAAATACGCTTTCGTAGAGTCAATACATCCAGCCTCTTGAAGTCATCTGATTGCGCATTTCAACAAGGGCGGGTTTGGCAGTGCCGGGCGAATAATTGCGAAGCCCGAGCGTCTGCAGAAAATTTTTGAACGGAACACAGTTTGTGCCAGGACACATTCCATACTGGGTGCCAAAGCCATCAACTGTTGCCGGTGCCCACTCAGTATAATTCAACCACGATACAACCGGGATCTGGTTCGCAAAGATATCCCAGTTTGCAAAAAAATCCGCAACAAACTGGCGTTGCAGTTCTTCGCTGCCGGCTGAAGGAAAACCGACTTCCTGAAAGTAAATCGGCTTTGTACCGAATGCTGCAACCAGTGAAGCTATTTCATTCGCGACAGTGGCTGCGGTTTTCACTGAGAAGTCGGCATTAATGGGGTAGTAGGTTACGCTGACGATATCGGCGGTGGCCACAAGGCTTTGAACGTAAGATTGTAAAGCCGGGTTAATGGCGGCACTCAGCGTAACCGTCGTACCGACAAGCAGTCCTGGTCGCAATGTTCTGGCATGGGCCGCGACATCATCAAAAAATACTTTGTACTGGGCCCAGGCAGTGGCGTTTGTACCGAGATAAGCATCGACTTCGTTGCCGATCTGCAAAGACACCAACTGCGTACTTGCGAGATGTGGCATCATGTTCGTTAACATCGTTTTGAAGGCCGCGCGCAGGCCGCTGTCGTCAAATGCAGTACTATTGAAAGTGGAGGGCACGAGCTTATTATTTGTATCGATTGTGCCGATGGTCAGCATGACCGGCATGTTAGTCGTCGGATAAAAAGCGTTGGCAATATCGAGAGTGGCAAAATCAAAAACGGTTCCGGCTGAGTCTGTCGTAAGCGGAGCAACCGGTAGGCTAGCCAATGCAAAAGTTCCCGGCCCCCAGATCTGATGCAGGTTTGTGTGATTAAAAAGATCGGCCTGTATCAGAGAAAAAGTCGACAAAAAAGATTCGCCCTGCGCCTGGGTAATGTGGATGCCGAGCTTGCGGCTGCCCTGCGAAACAGTGGGCGAGGTGGCAACTTCTGATTTGACCGGATTACAATTTTGAAAAAAAACCAAGACCGTAAAGGCAAGAAGAGTCAGGATTAATAAATTTTTTACGCTGAGTTTGCGAGTTGCCATCAGATTTAATGATATGTCGGTTCCACTGAAAATCAATTTAATTTTTTGAAATTTTTACCCAGAAATGCCCCGAAATCCCTTGATAAAAATGGTCGTACCAATAAAAACTGGCCTCGCGGAATGATTCGATATATCAAAGACTGTCGAATTCAACCAAAAGGAAAAAATCATGAAAAAAATTATCTTTACGCTTGTTATCGCATCTGCAATTACAGCCCGCGCCAGTTTTTTTAATTTCTTTGATTATACAAAGTTTTTTGAAGCAGCGATTACGATTGCCGATGGCATGAATGAAAACCTTGAAAAAGTGCGGCTTAAGCAGCAACAGGTTCTGGATATCAAAGAACAGTGGGATATGGCCTGCGATACAACTAAAACCTTGAATCCGAGCATTCTGGCGTTTAACAAGTTATTATCGTCATACAATGTAAATAAAAATTTCTGCGCGCCAATCACAACCGTAATTAAATTGCAGTCTGATATCTTAGCGCATTGTAATGAATATTACTCACAACCGGTGCCCGACAATGCAGAGTACTTGGTTGGTAAATTCACGATTTCACTTTTGCAGTCGAAAATGATTTTAACTCGTTGTTTTCCGTTGGTTGGACAAATCAAGTTGCCGGGTCTTCCAGGCAGCAATTAGTTTTCTGTAAAATAATTTTTGTTAAAATGAGATCAGTCAAAAGAGTGCCGAAAGGCCCTCTTTTTTTTTATTTTTTGATGGCATCTTTATTGTAATGAAGAGATCTGGAACAAATAAACCAAAAAAAAGGGGTTAAAATGAAACTGATTCTTACAATAATGCTTACTGTTTTTGCAATCGGTGCAGAGGCATCGACCTTCAGCGATCTTCTTCCGATTCTTATCGGTGGCGGGAATGGCGGCGGCAGACCGGGTTTATATCCTGGCCAACCGGGACGACCGGGTCACCCAGGGCGTCCGGGATATCCAGGACAACCGGGCTACCCAGGAAATCCAGGTTACGGAGTTACCTGTAAAGCCACCGATAATGGTTGGGAAGAGCATAGCGGTGGACACTACAGTTGTGGCGAATGTATACAAGAGCATGGTAACTGCACTGAAATCTGCAGCACACTTAATGTTGAGTGCCGTGTAGATGGTACGGACCATTATGGACGTCAAGTGAGTTTTCTCGGACGTGGCAATGATCAGTGGAGAGCGCAAGATGAAGCGATCCGCGCGTGTCAGTACAATTATGCCTCAAACTGTTATGTTGTTTCTTGCAATCAGCAGGAACAAGTGGTTTCGCGCAGAGACTGCCGAAGGTAATTTGAATTAGCCCGACAAGTCAGGGCTTTGCCTTATCATTTTGATTCGGTAAAGTCCTGATATGAAAAAAATATTCTTAATAATTTGTTATTTTATTCTTGCTGCCTGCGCCACTTCAACTGATGAGGGCGCGGTCGGTGTTCAGCGCAAACAATTCTTACTGGCTTCTTCGGAACAGATTGAATCAGAATCCGCTAAAAGTTACGAGCAGATCCTCGCGGATGGCCGACAGAAAAAAATCCTTAATGTAAATCCGGCACAGGTCAGCCGAATCCAGACAATCGCAAACAGACTCATTCCGCACACCGCTATTTTCAGGGCCGATGCCGTTAAGTGGAAGTGGGAAACCAACGTCATGAGTGTGGATGAACTGAATGCCTGGTGTATGCCCGGCGGTAAAATGATGGTTTATACCGGGATCATCGAACAGCTCAAATTAACAGACGGCGAAATTGCGGCGATAATGGGCCACGAAATTGCCCATGCGCTTAGAGAACATGGCCGCGAACGTTATAGTCAGGAACTGGCGAAGCAGGTGGGCGCCTCGCTTTTGGTTATGACCGGAGCCGTTGAAGAAAAGTATGTGCAGATGGGACTGATGGCCTCGGTGTTTTTCAGTTTGAAGTACGGTCGTGAGCAGGAATCTGAAGCGGATACGATCGGCCTCGAGGTCATGGCTCGTGCGGGGTATAATCCTGAAGAAGCAGTTACACTCTGG
>JANOJH010000260.1:0-1049 GCA_031408135.1 Bdellovibrio sp.
TTTTAAAGGAAGAAGTTGGTTTATGGTTTTACCTTTCTCAGGAAAATCATCGAACAAGATAATGGCCCCTAAGCCTAAACGAATGGAATTTTCCAATACACTTTTTTCACTATTACTTAATTCTTCGAGTACCGTGTTATCTAAAAATACTAAGTCAAAAGCTTTTGTTAATTCAGTGGTGATCCTATCTACCCGAATAGAATTGAGATTGGCATATTCGTACTTGAAATTATTTTTTGAAGTCTGATAGCGCAAGGCCAATGAATGACCTTTCTCGGCCAGATAATTTTTTAAATATCGAACCTCAGCTGAGGGGGATTTCTGAAGGATTAAGATTTTTAGCTTTTGCTCAGCAAGAATTTCGAGTGGTAACTTTTCAGTCAGGATGTTGGAGGAACTGACCTGCGAAGAAAGCGTATAAACAAAAAGACCAAATTGCCTGGGTTTAAAAGAAAGCACAAACGGAGTCTGACCCGTACCGTTGATGTCGACAGAATCTTCAACTCCGGCCGGGCTGATTAATCTAAGTGTAGTTTTTCCTTTGCTATTGAAAACACCTTGAATTAAATTCTTTTTATTAACTACAATTGGTTGCGGAATGGAGAGTTGAATAGTGCCAATGGGAAGATTGTTTGGAATAAATTCAAAATTCTTTTTTTCGATCATCTCCAGCGCAAAGCCAGGCAGACCTTCTCCCATAATAATTTTGATATCTCCAGACTCTGCTAAGTTGTGATAGGAAATAAAAGGCTCTGAGTTCAGGTAGGGATTAGCTTCCCTGGTGTGAATTATTTTATAAGACGGATTTTTTTTTACGACACTGTCTACTTTTAAGTTATCGTAGCCAGGTGTGAGGAGAATAATTGTAGAAGTTGCTTTCTGTTCGAGATAAGAGGGCCTCAGGAATAAACCAATAATCGAAAGAAAAAGGAACACTTGGGCAATTATTCTTAGTATCAGAAATTTCTGGGTGCATTGAATTTCCTTCCCAATAAAAAAGATGAAGATGGGTAAGGTTATCAGAATAATTACCCAAATGGGAAAAGCAG
>JANOJH010000275.1:0-1793 GCA_031408135.1 Bdellovibrio sp.
CAGGTTAAATTCAGCCGAACGTCTGGCAATAGCAGTGTTCTCGGTGTTCATTTCCTTGATGTTGTATGTGGCTGGCTTAAATTTATAAGGTGTTGTGTCTGGTGTTGCTATAAAACATTCCCACATGGGTGTGGCTGCTGCGTCATACTGGCTCATCGGTGGCAATCCCAAAATCAATTCCATTGTACGCAACATTGACGCAGTAGAATACATCCTGCTGACTACCGCATTTCGTTTTGCAAAAGGACTGATTACATAAGCGATGGAGCGGTGGGCATCCACATGGTCAGGTCCATTTTGTGCATCGTCCTCCAAAACAAATACTGCAGATTCTTTCCAGATTTTACTTTTGCTTAGGTATTCAATAAAAGTGCCTAAGGCGAGATCATTTTCAGCTACCATAGCGCGTGGTGTGGGCATACCCAACCGGGCACCGGCTGTATGATCATTCGGAAGCCGGATCGTACTCAAGGATGGCAAAGCATTGATCGCTACTAAAGAATCAAAATCATACTTCCAACGCTCTACTCGCTTCATATCGGTTATCTCCATATTCCAGGAAGGGAAATCGGCATCGAAGTGGCCTTCCAATGATTTCAAATTTGCCTTGCCCTTACCCACAAACTCTCCATAGCTACGATAGCTCACACCGGCTCGCTGGCAATAATCCCAGATGAATCCATCTTTTGGAAAAGCAATTTCCCGAGAGCCTTCGTAGTCATACGATCCACCTCGTGAACCATAACTTGTAGGCCAGGTCTTTTCGACAAAGTCGTTGGCATAAGCGGCCATCGACCAGTTGTGACCATCTGCGCTCACTTCTGCATTCACATAAAAATTATCGAGCAACACAAAATCCCTTGCAAGTGCATGATGATTGGGTGTTACTTTTCGTGGAAACAAACAAAGAGAAGAATCGCCATTGCCTTCGGGCATATCGCCCAGCATCTGATCGTACGTTCTATTTTCCTTTATAATATAGAAGACATACTTAATAGGACTTTTGTCACCAGCCTTTCTGGGAATAGGATTGCCTTCTTCACCATTTGCCAGTTTCTCAATCTCCTTATTATTGGGGCTGTTCTTGTAGGCTATTGAAGAATATATCGATGACTCCTCCTGACCAGGCTCTTGTATGATCGACATCGTGCCTTTGAAGAGCCCTCCAATATATTGAGTAGAGTCAGTTCTTCTTTCATAAGGATTTGGTCCCTTAGGGTTGGCCATAGATTTTGTTCCTTTTCCATTGGTTACCCAGATGTTACCATTCCAGACTTTAACAGAAGTAGGATACCACCCTGTGGGTATAAAGCCCACGCTTTTGCTATCACCAGGTTTTGCTACATCAAATACAGCCAGACAATTATTATCTGCGTTGGCGATGTAGAGCAAATGTTCATCCTCTGATAACGCTACACCATTAGTTGTACTTCCGGCCAGCGAATTTGGATAAAGTGCTGATGAAAAAACTTCAATTACTTTTTGAGTTTCGGTTTCAATCACAGACACCGAATTATCATTTCCGCTGGCGACAAAAAGAAACTTTCCATCTTTCGTCAGTGTCATGTCATTGGGGTTGCTGCCAACTTTGATAGTTGCCGTTACCTGTAGTTGCACAGGATCGACCACAGCAACTTTGGCACCTCCCCACAACGATACGTACAACGTTTTTCTATCCGGACTTAGTACACAGGCATACGCTTCATGACCAAGTGAAGTTTGACTGATTGCTTCGTAGCCAGATCGGCAACGTAAAGCGAACTGTCATCTTTCGTTGCTATGAATAATTTTCC
>JANOJH010000319.1:0-4796 GCA_031408135.1 Bdellovibrio sp.
TTATAACGGGATTGTTTAGTTAAATACTTCATCAGATTTTTTTGTTCGATTCCTCGCGTAACCAGCCTGAGCAATGTACCCTGACGTCCGACGTTGTCGTTTTTCAAATGCCGCTTGAATGCATCGGAAAGGATCCAGTCGACTTCAATACAGAAGAACGGCTCCCACGTGATCTGGTTCGGAATCTGAAAATCGGATTTCCAGCCGTGTTGAGCGCCTTCTGGCGAAAGTGTTACTCCGGATGGGGTACCAACACAAATGAAACTGGATTTCCAGTAGAGGTTGTAAAAATACTGGTCTAAGGCGCGCTTGATAAAGAAATCGTAAATGGTCATCAATGGCATAATCGGTACACCGATAATTTCGCGCATTTTTCCGAAAGAGCCTACGCAAGACATGACGTTGCCTTCGGCAATTTCGAAGCGCAGGAAGCGGTCTGAAACTTCTTCGCCCGGAACCAGGTCAGGAAGTTTGGTGTCTTTTACACCTAAATCTGTTTCAAGATCCTGGATGACCGGAGCGCCGAAAATTTTTCCGTCCATGGCCGGATTTAAATTTGTGGAAGTTCCCACATCCGGCGCCATTGTCATAAACAGTTCGCCTGCAGTTTTCCATTTTTTTTCGGTATCGGTAAGTTTAGCAGGTTCGGCATTTGCGATTCGGGTGAGTTTGGCAGTTAACTGGCCGAGCATCCACTGCGTATGAGGATAACTGGCCATTTTTGTATTGATATCCAACTGGTCGGGGATAGCGCCCATTTTTTCAAACTCATTCGCGAAAAAATTTTCATTTTCGGTTTTGAGTGTATGTTGGGATTTAATTTCCGAAAACAATTTTTCGCCGCGGGCTTTAAGGTACTGAGCCTCATTCGACTTGGTTTCAAAACCGGCAAAAAGCGTGTTGCCTTTAAGGCCTTGCTTTGCTCTGAGCTCATCCATCTCATCTGCCGACAACAACGCAGAGTGATTTCCCGGTGCGGCTGCCATTTTCAGGCCCCAGCCTTTCAGAGTATGAGCGATGATAATGGTTGGCTTTTTAGTGGATTGTTTTGATTTCAGCATGGCTTCTGCCACCATTAGAATGTCGTGGCCGCCGAAATCACGGAGCGCATCGAAAAGCTCCTGATCTGAAACATTCTCGATAAATTTTTTCATATTTCCGTGCTCTTTGATGATTCCCTTTTCCAGAGCTTTCATATCTTGTACGAGCAACAAAGCCTGCAATTCGTAATCCTGAAGTTCTTTTTCGAGAAAATTCTTAAAGGCGTCGCCGCCGGTTTTTTTAAAAAGAGTCTGGCGTTTTGATCCATGTCGGAGCTGAATAACTTCCCAGCCGTTGGCAGACATGGTTCGTTCGATACGATCGGCATCTGTGCCGCTCATCTGTTTTTCATTAATAATGCGATGACCGTCGAGCGATTGCCGATTGTAATCGACGATCCAAGTGAGGTTTCCGATTTCGCGGTCTGCAAAATCCGGAACGGCTTCATACATCGAACCTTCGCGGAATTCGGAGTCTCCGGTGAGGGCCCAGAAGTGGGCTTCCGGAACATTGTAACCGTGTTCAGTGGCGTAACGGTAGGCTAACGCCAGATAGCCGGCATTAACCGGCGGAATCCCAACGGTGCCTGACGGGAAAAAATTATGGTGATCGGAATCATACGCAGAATGATACGATTGAAAAACCGGTTCGCCGTTTTTTGAGTACTTCCGCAAGCCCATCATGGCCGTGTCTTTTTGTTCCTGAGTCAGTTTTGTTAGGTCTGAATTTAAAAATAGGTCGAGCAGATAATTGTAAGAATGATCGACAGGCGAAGCATGAGGTTTGTTCGCGATGTGATCGAATCCGGATTTCACGATCAGGTGCAAGGCCCCCATGATGTGAAGCGCGCTTCCGCAGGCCGCCATATGGCCGCCGATTTTAGGATCGCCTTTGTCTTTTTCGGTGCGATTGTTCGCCTGAAAAATCATCTGAGTTGCCAGATAATGGGCGCGATTTGCAATGGCATCGAGAGTTTCGCGGGACAGATCTTTCAATTTAGGCGCAGTGGTGGCGGGTGCATATTTGGCAGACACTTGAGCTCCTTTTAAAAGTAAAAACTTTATTCCTAAGGGGGTAAAATATCAAGATTTAATAATCAGCGAGAGGCCAACTCGGGCATCTAACTTTCGACAACGCAATCCCAGCGAATTTTCACTAAACCGTCTTTATCGACCATGCCCTTTGGAGGATTCGGAAATGGTGCTGCTGAGCGAAATGCTTCAATAGCGGCGTCGTCGAGGTCTTTTATGCCGGATTCTGCCATGACCTGTACTTTGACAAGCTTTCCGGAATCGTCGAGGTAAATGATCAGTTTGGTGATTTTATTATCTTCTGAAGCGATCGTGCGCCCTTGTCGTAACATTTTGGTGAATTTTTGCTGTACCTTCGGAACCCACCACTGATTGAGCTGGGACTTGATCCGGCTGTAGTAACCGAAATAACGGTATTCTTTGGTGTTTAGGCGGGTCATCAGATCACTCTCGATCTTCTCAAGATTGTCATTAGTTGTTGAGCCGAGGTCGGAATTATTGCCTGCGCGGGCGGGTTGCTTCTTTTCTTCTTTCTTATTCATTGAAGAAAAGGCATCAAAACTATTATCAAAAATGTCTGATTTGGCATCTTGCGATTTGCTTTTTTTGGATTTTGTCTGCTGTTGGGTTTCTTTTTGCGCAGGCTGCTTTTGGCCGGCTACCGAAGATTTTTTGGAGTTGTGAAATTTTTCGCCTGGCTTGGCTTTGGTTTCTTTTTTCACGGTGTTATTTTTTGCGCTCAGAAACTTGGCGTTTTCGGAGAGTTGATCATTGGCTTCGCTCGTGTCGGAGTCAACTATCGAAGTGGGATCGGGAACTTTTGTTTTTGGAACTTTGATATCGTCAAACGATATTTCGATAATGTCGGCCTGTTGGCTTTTTGAATTGGGCTCAGACGTGATGAGCAATAAACAAAACAACGCACTATGGGCAATAACGGAGGCTGCCGTAAACAGCAGAAATTTATTTTTTTGAAAGTGGTGTTGAAACATAAAACCTCAAGCCTAGTGGAGCATCCTTCTCGACTATCGGTGGTTAGACACAGTGAATGTAGAGTTCGGTGAGCCGATTTGCGTGCAAAAAAAAGAATTAGACGGAGGTCCAGTGATTCTAAGATTTGACTATCATGGATGCGGCAGTAACAATGTAGCTTAATGAGATTACAATCTTGGGGCATTTCAGACAAGGGCTTAAAACGCGAGGGCAATCAGGATTCGTTTCTGATTGACGACCGTCTCGGCGTTTTTGTAGTTGCCGATGGTGTGGGTGGCCATTTCGGAGGAGAAGTTGCTTCGGCTATTGCAGTTGAAACTGTACGCGAAGTTGTTAGCCATCCGAAAGCAGTTGAATTCAAACCGAGAGAAGTTTTGGTTCAGGCTTATGAAGAGGCCAGTCACCGCATTTTCGATCGTTCGACGAATGATCCGAAATTAAACGGAATGGGCACTACAATGGTGATGTCCTACGTGCGCGACAACAAGATTTTCATCGGTAATGTCGGTGATAGCCGTTGTTATCTTTATCGAAAGCCCTATGTTTGGCAGTTGACCGAAGATCATTCTCTGGTGAATGAGCAAATCCGGCTCGGATTGATGACTGAAGAGCAGGCCCGCAAAGTGATCGGTAAAAACGTTATCACTCGCAGCGTTGGATTTGAACGCGATGTTTTTCCGGATATTCTTGAGCGGGAGATTTCTACCGGCGATGTTTTTTTGTTTTGTTCTGACGGTCTAACCGGTATGGTGCCGGATGACGAAATGATGAGTATTTTTAATTCGAACCCAGTGGAAAAAATAGTTCCGCTGATGATCCAACGGGCGTTGGAACACGGTGGCGACGACAATGTTACAGTGTTACTTCTACACTTTCAGGATAAATAAGTAGATGAGTTATCCTAAAAAAACCGTAACACTTTATTTCTTAACCAATGATGAAAAACAAACCCGCAAAATTACGATTCCGCTAAGTTATTTCAAGGTTGCGGTTTTTATGGTGGCGTTCGTTGTTATTTCATTGTTTGCGGGCTTTATTGATTATTTCGGATTGTTGGCCCAGTCGATTGAAAACAGAAAATTGAAAGTTGAAAACCTGAATCTGCAGAAGCAGTTTCAGGTAGTTGAGGGGAAACTCGATTCACTTCAGTCGGGACTTGATCGCGTGGGTGTCATTACAAACAAATTGAAATTGATTACAAATATCCAATTGAAGGATCGTACCGAACGCCTGAGTTTCCCGGCGCAGATCAATAATATCGAAGAGGCTCAGAAAACAAAAGTAGTTGCGCGAATGTCGAGCGAAGAGTTCTATGAGCAGGATCCGTCGATTGAAACTGAAAACCCGGTCAATTCCTTTAAAGGCGAACTGGCTTCCGAAAGGTCCAGCGCCAATTATTCAACTCTTGTAATTAAAATTGATGAAGCAGTAAAAGACTCACTCTTAAAAGAACAGTCGGTCATTCAGTTATGGGAATCTTTATCTGACAGTCAGAGTCTGCTTGCGGCAACGCCGAGCATGCGCCCGTCGCGCGGACCAATCGGTTCTCGGTTTGGTTATCGTGTAGATCCAATTAACGGAAAAATGCGAATGCACGCGGGCCTTGATATAGTTGTGGCGCCCGGCACTCCGGTTCGGGCACCTGCAGATGGCATCGTCAGTTTCGCCGGCTGGGATGATTTTTACGGGAAGCTGGTATCTGTGGATCACGGGTTCGGAGTGTTGACGCGC
>JANOJH010000324.1:0-2362 GCA_031408135.1 Bdellovibrio sp.
GCGAGTCTGAAAACCGCGAATCTCACCCACTTCAAGCGGTAAAAAATCAAAGAACAGGGTGCGTTCGATTTCGGTGTTCAGTGCCACAAGTTTTGAACGCTGATCCTGCGCCAGCGACTGATAAACCCATTGGATGTTGGTGGTTTTACCGCCGAGCGAAGGGCCATAATATACGATCTTACAGTGAATCTCTTTGGCGTTGTGATTGATGAATGACATTAAGTTTCCACCTAGAGTTCGACTCTGTTTTCTAAAGCGCGGCCCATGGTGCGGTCATCAATAAAATCAATATCCGAACCCATCGGAATGCCGTGGGCGATGCGGGAAATCTTCAGGCCTTTGCCCTGCAGAATTTTCGTCAGGTAAAGGACCGTGGTGTCCCCTTCGAGGTCGGCGTCGAAGGCAAAAATAATTTCTTTAATCAGGCTTTTAGTGCCGGCAATACCGTCGTCGATTTTTTGCACGAGCTCTGCAACTTTCAGGTCGCGGGCCGAAATGCCATCCAGCGGGGAGATCACACCGTGCAGAACATGGTAACGACCCCGGAAAGCGCCGGAAGATTCAATACGTGAAATATCGGAAGGCTCTTCAACCAAACACAGAATTTCGTTATTGCGGTGAACATCAATGCAGTATTTGCAGATATCACGATCGGTATAGCTGAAACACTCTGTACACGAATGAACTTCGGCCTGAACGCGAAGCAGAGCTTCGGTCAGTTGCGCCGGATAGGAATCTTTAGATTTCAAAACATAATAAGCCAGACGCTGGGCCGTTTTTGGACCAACACCGGGAAGTCGGCTTAATTCATGAACTAATTTTTCTAAAGCGGGTATATGTAACAATTAGAATCCCGGCAAAGACATGCCGCCGGTAATCTTCGACATTTCCTGGCTTGAAGTTTCTTTTGCGGTTTTTAAAGCATCATTAACTGCAGAGATGACCATGTCCTGAAGCATTTCTGCATCGCCGGAAGTTAAAACTTCCGGGTTGATTGTCAGCGCCAGAACTTTGTTGTCGCCGTTTACTTTTGCAGTAACTGCGCCGCCGCCTGAAGTACCGGAGAATTCGCGCATGGCTAATTCTTCCTGAAGTTTTTTCATCTTCACTTGCATTTGGTTCGCTTGCTTCATCAAGCCTGCCATTCCGCCAGCCATGCCCTTCATTGAGATCTCCTTTTAGTCAGTTTTCTTTATAAACTTAATTTCGCCCTTAAATACTTCTTTGGCTTTTTGTACACGCGGATCGGACTGCCATTTTTCCATCTGCTTTTCTTCTGCCAATTCTTGTTTCTTAATTGCAAGAGAAGAAGCGCTTTCACCTTTTGAAGATTCCAGTGTCGATACGCTGCTCTTAAGCACCTCAAAAGTGTAGCCCTGTGCAATCTCTGAATCAATAAATCCTTGCAGTTTTTGGCGCATTTCAGAATTTTGCAGTTGAGTACTTAAAAAAGCTAAACTCTGCGGTGGTTGCAGGGTGATTTTAAGCTGGTCGCAACCGAGGAATAAAAGATTTTCAATTTTTGCCGCAAAAAAAGCATCCTTCAAACGGATGGCTTCAACCAAGCCAAGCCATCTGTCAGAGTTAATATCGACGGCTACGGCAACCTGAGGAGTAACCTCCTCAAAGGGCTTTGGGCGGGGTTGCTCGGTTCTGCCATTACTGACTGGCGCAGAAGTAGATAGAGAAGACATAGGGGTTGTTGAAATCGTGCTTGTTAAAAGCGCCTTGAGGCCGGCTATTCGGGGCGCTTGGCTCATGCGAAGCAGGGCCACTTCAAAAACAATCTGCGCATCGCTGGCGCGGTGAAGATCCTGAGCAGCCTTCAGCGCCATATCAAACATCATGTGCAGATCGCCATCGGTAAAATTCTGGATTTTTTCAGTCAGCAACTGAATTTCATCTACTGGAAGGTCAATCAGATCAGTGGCCTTTGAATCAGCTTTCAACAATAAACTGTGGCGAATCAATTTAAGCAGGTCTTCTAAAAACAATCCCGGGTTTTGACCGGACAGGCTGATTTTTTCAAGGTAAGAAACGAGCTCGGCGGCTTTACGGAGAGTCAGACAGTCAAAAACGGCAAACACCAGCGAGCGTTCAGTTAGCCCGAGTACCTGGCTGACTTCGGCTTCGGTTAAATTCGAATTTGTAAAACTGATAACCTGATCAAGCAAACTTAAGGAGTCGCGCATGGAACCAGCGCCTTCAATGCGCTTTTAAAAACTCTTGAAGAGCCGCCAAAGCATGTTGTTTTTATTCTCGCAACGACAGAAGTTCACAAAATTCCACAAACTATTCTTTCGCGCTGTCAGCGTTTTGATTTCCGCCGGATCTCGTTAAAACAAGTTGCGGATTATCTTAA
>JANOJH010000348.1:0-1363 GCA_031408135.1 Bdellovibrio sp.
AGCATCCTCAGGAAGTAATATCACGGGCTATATAAACATTCGAAAAAGTGGCTCCGCTCCAACATTTGTCCCGGTTGATGGAACTGCTTATTCTGTGGGTCAAGTACAAGCGGACGGTAGCATAATTGATTTCATAGACAATTTTACAGCGGGAGATCTTACGGGTCTTACGGCTAATACTACGTATCACCTAAAAATATTTGCCTACAATGGATCTGGCACGTCCATTAATTATTTGACAACAAGTCCGCTTAGCGGGATGACAACAACTCTTATCACTGGGGTTTTGGCAACAGAGCCAACTGCCCAACCAATTTCATTGGTATTTGGAACATCAACAAACACTTCAATACCTGCTTCTTTTACAGCACCCGCCACGGCACCTGCTGGTTACATTGCAGTTCGCAAAGCTGTTTCGGCTCCAACAACTGATCCAGTGGATGGAACAGCGTATACGGCAGGGGTAACATTAGGAGATGGTGTTGTTGCTTATTCAGGAAGTGCGCCATCATTCACTGATACAGGCCTTGCCGCCAATACAACTTATTTCTATAAGATATACTCTTTCAACGGAAGTTCAACTACCTCAAACTATCTTACTTCTATACCACCTTTGTCAGGTAGCAAGGCGACAGCAAATATCTCGTTGGCAACAGAGCCAACCAATCAACCAACAGGTCTTACCTTTTCAAGTATCACCTCTACAAGCTACTCCTTTTCCTATACAGCAGCAGTTGCCGGCACAACAGCACCAGATGGTTATATTGGCATTCGCAAAATAGGTTCGGCTCCAACCGGTGCCCCAGCTGATGGAGTTACCTATGCTTTTCCGGATGTAATTGGCGATGGCGTAGTTAATTTTTCAGGAGCGGGAACAGAATGGACGCAATCAGGTGCATTGCCCTCAACTTCCTATCACTTTGCAATTTATTCTTATAAAGGAAGCGGTACAGCTATCAACTATAAGCAATTAAGCCCATTGACTGGATCGGTTCTTACACTTTCTGGTACTGATACGTCTGATCCGTTTGTTAATAATAACACAACAGTAACTTCTGTTGCAAAGGCTTCACCTATAAATGTTACTGTTACATTAACTGATGTAGAAAGTGGCATTGTGGAAGCGACCATTTATTATGCAACCCTTGAAGATGCAAAGAGTGATTACTCCAATTTCACTAGCGGAACTATGATCAAAGGTACAGGCGATAATTACACGTTTCAGATACCTGGATCGGCTGTTAAGGAAATGGGAGTCACCTATTATTTTTACCTTAAAAACGGGGTGGGTCTCACCAATTATTCGTCCGACTATTTCGTTGCAGTTAAATTAACAGGTGAGGGGCTGACCATACCGTTCTCT
>JANOJH010000359.1:0-1617 GCA_031408135.1 Bdellovibrio sp.
ATTATCCATATTCAACCTGTTTAGACGATGCTACACTTTCTTTTGTGTTTCCAGCAAATAATCTAGAAAAATACTTTAGTCAGCTCGATGAAAAGAATTGGACCCTCATACCGGTCGACCAAAGCTTTGCTGCCAAGCTTCAGAATTCAGCAAAAACCAAATACGAAGCTCAAACATTTAAAGCGGCCGGCGTCAGCGGAGAGGTCGCGAATATCCGGAACGACTCCACTTTCTGGCTCGATTCCAATAGCGAATCCCTGACAGACACCGATAAAAGCGTAATCAAACAACTTCATGGGCTTAGCGAGCAACTGAAAAACTATTTCAGAATTTCCCTGACCGAAGTTGAATGTCACTATGCCGTTTATGAACCCGGCCAATTCTATAAACTTCACCGCGACACCACCCAAAACACTAACAAAAGAGTTTTTTCCTTTGTGATTTATCTGAATGCCGACTGGAAACAGTCAGATGGCGGGCAACTGGTCGGCTACGAAAATCAAAACACAGTTTTCAGTATTTTACCTGAAATCGGTAAAATGATCCTCTTTAAGAGTGATCTCGAACATGAAGTGTTGCCGACTGATCGCACCCGCTTCGCCTTAACCGGCTGGCTCCGACGGTGAATTCCGGCAATAAAACTATTTTACGGATTATTTTCATGGATCGGCCGCATTTTCGGCTTTTGATTCTGTTTTTATCGCTGCTCGCTGCAGTGCTGGGGCTGGCAGTGCCTTATTACCAGAAAAATTTTCTGACCAGTGTGGATTATTCTACGCTTGCAATCTGCGTGGGGCTTTCGTTTGCATATATGATTCTGAATCAGCTGACTTTATTTGTTGGCCAGACAGAATCCATTCAGGCCCAGAAAAAACTGGCCGAAATTCTTTACCGGCATAATCTCGGTCTTAAACCTCTGACGCTGCAAAAACGCAGTATCGGCGAGATCGTTTCGCTTTACTCGGTAGATATTCCGAGCCTGACGGTCTGGCTGGAACAATCGCTGCCTTATGGCCTGACCACTTTATTTCCGCTGATCCTGACTCCGTTTTTTTTAGCGCTATTTTATGACCTTCCGTTAACGTTCAGCCTTGGGCTTGTATTTGCGCTGGTGCTGCTGAATTGCCTGATGGCCTATCGGCAGTCGGTTTATTTTTTCCGGTTTAAAATCCTGGCGGCCGACCGTATGGGTTTGGTCAATGAATGGATTCAGAATATTCGCGGGCTGAAAATTCTGAATTGGATCGAGGGCTTTGAAAACCGAATCCTGAAAAAGCGCCGTGAAGAAACGCGTAACCGGATGCACATGCTGACCAACGGTCAGATTATGAATTCGATTTCATCCAGTGTGATGTTCTGGCTGAATCTCAGCATTCTGGGATTCTTCATCTGGGGCTATAAGGGCACTTTTTCAAAAGCCGATATTATTTCACTGTTGTGGCTAACGGGCGTTTTTCTTTCGAGGCCGCTTCGCCAATTGCCGTGGTTTTTTACGTTTGTATTTGATGCGTGGACTTCCTATAAGCGGCTTTCAGAATTTTTGAATCTCGAAAATCAGAGCGAAATAATCCTTTCAAAAGTTAAAACCGATTCGGGATTGCTTCTTGAAATCAAAAA
>JANOJH010000360.1:0-1493 GCA_031408135.1 Bdellovibrio sp.
CATGGAAGAAAAAATAAGTTTAAAAGCAGTTGAGAAGTATAGTGAGACCTTTGCCACGAAGGTCTCAGGGGTTTTCTTTGCTAAAAAGGAAAAGATTAGTGGCCCGGATATTTTAAATCTTTGCGAAATCCGGCAAGTCAACCTTTTTGTAATCCGTGAATTGCTGAAAACCTGGCAACAGGAGAGCCAAAAATTTAAGAGTCCTTATTTCAATTATCAGGCGCCTGAAGTAAAAGGTGCACTGGCACAGTTTCAAAATGTGTTATCCAATCATATTTCCATCTCGCAAGATAATTTTTTGCCCTTTCTTATAAAGGCTGTTCATCAGACTATTATGTTGGCTCTGGATCCCTATGATTTTTATTCCGAGACCCTCGATAAAGAAGGCAATACGCACCTCAAGGTTGAAGAATTGAAAAATGAAATCAAGTATCTAAAAATTAATTGCCAGCCATTGGAGGAGCTTGTAAGGCACCTGGAAGAAAAAAAACTAGATATTATTGCAGGCAACGAAGCGTTTGCCTCCCTTGATCATATCCTGGAAGAGGTAAACTTTACCCCAGAAGATGTAGATGTCTATCTCGCCAAATTTTCCCAAGTAGTTCCCGTTTCTGTGGAGATGCTTTATGAACGGGCGGCCGAGAATAAACCAAAACAAGTCAGGCAACCACCCACCGTGAAAGAGGGTAAGACTATCGCAGAAGATTTTCAAAAGATACAACGCATCAAAGACAAGCTTACCATCAATCAAAAGTTCATGTTCACCAAAATGCTTTTCAGTGGTGATTTTGATTTATTCTCACAAGCGATTGATCAGATCGACAATTTTGATTCGCTAAAGCAAGCCACACATTATTTAGAAACTAATTACAACCTGTGGGACAAAGAAACCGAGGAGTATGAAGAATTTATGGAGGTGGTGGAAAAGAGGTTTAGCTGAAAACTATTTTGCGAATATTTCGTTTTCTTTGCGGTTCAAAATTAATCTGACTCATGAAAAAATCTATTTTTTGCATTGCCATGTTGGCTAGCTCCACAGTATTTGCCCAATCCAAGAAAGAATTGAAAAACGAAATGGTTCGGCTGAAGATCGAAACGCAGACCCTTCAAAAAGAGATTGAAGAATTAAAGAAACCGTTGGAGGTACAACTTACTGACAAGCATTCAAAAGCAAGCTATAGCCTTGGCGTGTTGGTGGCCTCAAGTGTGAAAATGCAAGGTGGCGATTCATTGGTGCTGGAGGTAATGATTGAAGGTATAAAAGATGTTTTTAAGAATGAACCACTGCTCTTGCAGCAACAGGAGTGCTCAAGCATTGTTCAGCAATATATGCAGGAAGCGGCCGAGCTGAAATCAACCAAGCTTCGCGCGGAAGGGCAGCGTTTTCTTTCTGAAAATAAAACGAAGGAAGGTGTAATATCTACTGCCAGTGGCCTGCAATATAAAGTAATCACAACTGGCAAGGGAAAGACTCCAGCGGCCATTGATAAAGC
>JANOJH010000370.1:0-6055 GCA_031408135.1 Bdellovibrio sp.
TGACGTTGCAAAGCTGCCGAATGAAGTTTTCATAGAAGGTCTGATGACATAGTCGATCGAGTCACCACGCGAACCATCCTGGTAGTCCACTAGGTTTGTACTTCTCGTGAGTGAAAGACTGAAGTTAAAAGCTGAAGCGACAGGGGGCGGAACCGGAGTTGTAACCGCTGTCGTCGAAGTCGCCGTCTGAGTATTTGCACTAGTCGATGCCGAAGCCATGTTAATACTGGCTAACAATATGACAGTTGGTGCTAATAGTGTCACAAAAACGTTCAGCTTCATTTAATTCACTTTCTGCAAAGACTTTGTTAAGCATTTCAGTTCCGCAGGTGATATAGCGAAGATCGTACCAAGTAAAAAAGTGAGTGGGTTCCCATGCTTCTTCCATGAACCGTGAACCTCGTTAGTTAAGCCCCTTCATGGAACCGGTACACGTTGGCGAGCCAAAAAAGGTGATTACCTAAAAACTAAAGATTCAAAATTTTCTTAATAATTTCAAGTACTAGCAAAACTAGACTTAAAATCACTTTAGTCCATCTCAAAAAACGTCGAAACTGTCTACGTGGGGACGTAGATAAATTCGGCATTCGGAACCTCCGTTCAAAATGAGGTTCAGGGTGTCAATAAAGCGAAGCAGGGGAAACCCAACTTCGCTTTATGCATTTTTGAAGCTAAAATCGGATGAACACACGCAAATTCTGTGGCAGTCTCGTATTTATGAAACCTTCAAACGCCATCATCTATTGCGACGGAGCCTGCTCCGGTAATCCCGGTCCGGGAGGCTGGGGCAGCATCATTATAGAGGGCGAACAAGTCACCGAACTGGGCGGCGGCACTGACGCCACCACTAATAACCGCATGGAAATGACCGGCGTGCTCGAAGCTCTGCGCTTTTGCCTTAAACACTACAATAAAGGCGAGCTTGCCAGCATTCAGATTTTTACCGATTCAGTTTATGTAATCCGCGGCATTACCCAATGGGTCTTTGGGTGGAAAAAGCGCGGTTGGAAAAATGCCGCCGGCGAAGAAGTTTCAAATCAGGATATCTGGATTGAACTCGACAAAGTTGTGGCCGCCGTCAAATTCAAACTTCACTGTGAGCTCAAATGGAATTTTGTCAAAGGCCACTCCGGCGTACCGGGTAATGAACGTTGCGATGTTATCGCCGTGGCTTTTTCAAAACGCCAGTGGGTGACACTCTTCAGTGGAATTTCAGCCGGCTACGAATTTGATGTGAACGTGCTACCCGAAATCAGGCCCTTGCCCGAAATGAAAAGCAAAACCGATGGTGGAGTAAAGCCCGTGGCGTGGTACCTCAGTTACGTCAATGGTGTGTTAACCAAACATTCAACGTGGAGTGAGTGTGAGGCGGTAGTTAAAGGCCGCCCTGCAAAATTTAAAAAGGTTACCAGCCTCGAAGAAGAAGTTCAGATAAAAAAATCCTGGGGCCTGAGCTAACATCTCATTTTGATATCACTGTAAACTTTTTTCTAATGTCGGGAAGCCGGGTTATTCATAACAACATCTCTTATGGATTCTAACTTCTTTGACTCGCTCCAGCTTGTCGTCAGGAATGAAAATGAGATGCCATTGTTCTTTGTTTTTTTCACGGCGAGTAATTTTATATGCCAGTATTGTGTCACTGAAAAAATAGCTATCTGGATCTCCCATTTCTTTAATAACATCTTGTCGCAACGAATTGACATATTTTTTTTGTTTTACTAAGTCAACCGCCATGGCGCCTTTTTTTTCCTCTGAAAGCGTTGTGAACTTCTTCGCATCAAAACTTAAAATGCCCCATTTTTTTTCAGCTTGCTTCACCGTTAAAAATTTTTCATTAGCCATACTATAAGAGTAAGCAATAACAAAAATCGACATTGTTGTTATTAAAATAAAAAACCCTAAAGTTATTTTTTTCATTTGGCATCCTTGGGAATTTCAAGCCCCGGCTTAAGTACGCTCATTTTTTTATTTCTTAATTGGTCTAAAGCTTCTTGCACTAGATTAAGCGAGGTGTAGGTTTTGTTTTTAATCATTTTTTGGGCTGCTAATATGCCGCCACGATTATTAGCAAGATCCATTGCTCTAATTTCGGCCTTTTGTACAGTATCTTCTTCATGAGCATCTAAGAATTTTTGAGCGATTTCGGTGCCTAATTCATTTGTTAATTCTGCGGCCCAAATAAAGTGTCTAAAGGCGTCGCCTTCATCGTTTACATCCTGATCAGGAAAATTAAGCAAAGATAATTTTTCGGCATCTAGCTTTTTCATAAAAACAATTAGCGATTCTTTAGGATATTTATTAATAAGGGCTTTTTCAGATGGAGTAAGGCCGGGGTAAAATATGTAATTCGCTAAAATACCTTGCGAACAAAGCTCAGGACATTGATTCCGGCATAAGAACGTACCCATATCAACCATTAAAACGGAACAATCTGATTTGCAATTTTTTGAGTCTTTTCGAAGTTTAGATCTTTCAAACCACTCTACACAGCGCGGGTCGGGATATGCGGTGACTGGTTGTGAGAATAGAGTGATTAAAAAAAGTATCAAAATCATATTTATCAGTTTAGGTTTGCCCTGTTTAAAAAGTCTAGTTTAAAAAATATATACTTACCGGCTCAGTTATTTGAAAATATTTTAAAAGCACATGGCTTTTTGATTATTTTGCAGATAACTATCCATAAAAAGCGTTAATATATGGAGTATGGTCTACAAATTGAGGTGTTATGATTAAACGCTGTCTTAAGTTTGCAAAAAATCGATCATTTTTTTATTCGGAGCACGCGGTACAGGAAAGTCGACACTGATACACAGTTCTCTACAGTTTAAAAAAAAATGTTTGAAAATTGATCTATTGGAGCCAGACCAAGAAGAAAAGTACTCGTTAAAGCCTCAGTTATTATTTGAGGAACTCGATGGAAATCCTGAAAAACTTAACTGGGTTGTTATCTCCGTGGAGGAATGCTTTTAAGATTTTAAAGTTAGTATGAGGAGTGTTTATTATAAGTCGAGTAGGCGGACCTACTCATTTGAGAGTTCTTTATTAAAAATATCCGCGTGCATCCTCTGATGCCAAGCCTACTTCGACCATATATTGTGCGTTGAGGATTTGGTTGGCTTATGAGGTGTGTGTTTAAGTATGCTCAAAAATAATGCAAAAATAAAAAACCTTGTTTACAAATGTAAACATAAAGTGAAAGCTAGACCTAGTTTTTTATTTGAATGTGCGCGATAACTGAATTCAGCCGGCACGATGTTTTAAAAACTTAATAAGAACTTTAACAGGAGAAACCTAAATGAACAAAATGCTAATGTTACTACTACTCAGTGCCACAATAAACTCACATGCCGTTGTGGTAGATAACTTCACATGCCAATTGGAAGCCACCGAAAATGAAACCGGAGAATCAGTAAAACAGAGTTTTGAGCTTTCATCACCCCGCTTTCCAATTCTTCCGCAGGTTCCTGAGCCAGGTGTTTTAATGACAAAAGCTTATACAGGTTTAGGTTTTGAAATGAAAAATGCAAAGCGCGAGATAAATGTCCATGCCAGCTTAAGCTATGAACATGCTGTTAAAATGGATTATACTGGGCAAACAAATCAAATCATAGAAGCGCGCCAAAACATGTGCATCACATTGTCTGCGAATTATTGTAAAAAAAGTACAGCACCAACCCCGCCATCACCCCCACCAGGAGACTATGAACCGATAATCATTGAATGCATGTCATCTATTAATAGTTGCTTCTATACTAGCGACCCTTTCCATCCTGTTCATGGCTGGCCTGTAGTTGGGCATTCAGATGGTGTTGCTGATTTCGATGCGGCAAAGCTTAACCCCATTACCAGTATTATAACTGAGCATAGCAATGGTAATTCTATTGTGCGTGGAACGGCTCGTTTGGCCTGCCAATATAAAGGCACATATAAATGAAAAAAACTCTGAATAGTCAAAACTATTCAGCTAGGCCTGTGGTTTTTGACTACAGGTCGCCGCACGAGTTTTTTCAGGATATTATGCTGCATTACAAAGCCACGTCTAACTTCAGTGTTCGCCAGCGGGTGCAAAATATCTCGGGCTGCTCGCCGGCTTTAGTTTCGCAGGTTTTAGCTGGTAATCGTCGTTTAACTCGCGATCAGCTTCCGTCATTTGCAAAGTTATTTAAACTTAATAATTTTGAATTTGATTTTATAGATAAAAATCTAAGTTCAAGTAATTTGAACTCAGTTTCACTTGAAAAATTGAAAGAAGATGTGCCCAGGAAACGACAACCTAAAAATCATATTCTAAGCGCTTGGCTGAATCTCTATGTTAAAGATCTTGTTGGTCTAAAAGGTTTTTCTCTTAAAACCCAAGTGCTGCACAAGATGCTTTTGGGTCTTGCGACTCCTGATAAAATAGAAAAATCGGTAGCTTTTTTATTACGAGAAGGTTTTTGGCGGCGCACAGCAAATGATAAAATCGTGGCTGACGAAGCTGTATTGGTTTCTACCAATGAAATCCCGAATGAGAAAATTAAAGAATTTCATAAGCAGGCTTTGAAAATTGCCCTGCGCGGCTTAGATGTATTTCCGGCGGATCGTAGAAAGGCTTCGACTGTTTTAGTTTCTTTAAACAAAGATAAGCTTCCTGAACTGCGCAGTATGATTGATTCTTTTCAAAATCAACTGCTTAAATTTATTGTGGACAATCCTGATGGTCAGGATGATCTAATTCAGGTTGCAGTACATCTGACGCCTGTTGGGGTAAAAAATGAGTAAGTTTTATTTAATTTTTATATTGTTGTGTTTTTTGCCATTTAAAGTTTTTGCCGGTGGTTCGGTTATTGGCAATGGTGGTGACCCGATTTTTTATTTTCTTGAAGTGACAAGATCCTCTTTTGTTGAAACTATTAAAACTATAATATTTGACCCTAACGAAAAAAAGAAGTTTTGCGATAAAAAAACTTTATCAGACGAGCAGATAGAAATCTGTCGTGATTTTTTATTTGAAACCGCCAATCAGCTGCTGACTTTGAATCAAGGACTTTTAAAAACCTCATTTGTTTTAAAAGAAGAGCCGCTTTTGGTTGAGGGGCCTGATGGCAGGCCTATGTCTGTTGCGGCCAGAACTTTACTTGGGCCAGAGGGCGTTGTTGAGTTTCATCGAGATTCAGTAAAATTAATGGCACCAACTTTGGTGTTGTTTTTAATAGCGCATGAGTTTAGCCATAAGGCTTTGTTTCAAGGGCGCTACATGACGGACAATGAGCCTGGTGGTCCTTTTGCTACGGGTCGCGAGTTACTAGATACGGTGGCGTCAGCGATAGTCGATGCAGCCAAGCGAAATGGTAAAATTGGTAGTAATTATGGAATCAGAGATCGATTTGACTGCTTGGCGACTGTTAATGGGACTCCTTTGGGAAATAGAGCGTCGACACCACGCGCTTTTTTGTCTGAAGATCTTATGTCGTATGAAATTAGCCTCAGTCGTAACCCAACAGATTCATTTATTTACATTCCGGAATCCACATCGTCTGAATTAGTTTTTAGAGTTATCACGCATGAACCATCAAATTGTCGAGATAAACCGGAAGATTCTGCAAATCGATCTACTGTTATTTCAATTGTACGAGTGTATAAAAATTCAGACAACGGACCGAGAGAGGAAGTTTTAGCATCTCAATCTTTAGCTGGATATAATCCTGTGTGTGAAAAAAATCCGGTGGCTTTTGGTCTCTCCAATGGCAATGTCAGATTTTCGTGTAAATATTCTGGTGCAGAGGCCACGACCTCTTCATTTTTAAAGCTGTTTTCGTATGAGTTTGAATTCAATCATAAATTTCGCTGATGAGGTCGGCGTATTTGGCTTCCAGAAACTTGCGTTTGACCTTTAAAGACTGGGTCAGGCTGCCGTTTCAACGGTCCATTCATCTGAAGCAATCTCAAATTTTTTGATCGCTTCGAAGCTGGCCAGTTTTGAATTCAGACCTTGAATATGTTTTTGCAAACGGATTTTAAGCAGGGGATTGCGATAAAGGTCACTGACTTGCTGATTGCAATGGGACTTGCC
>JANOJH010000387.1:0-1156 GCA_031408135.1 Bdellovibrio sp.
GTAAGCGAAAGAATAAAGGCACCAAGGATGGCAAAACTTACCGTCTGTGCCAATGGCTTAAACATTTTTCCTTCCACACCCACTAACGCGAGTATAGGCAGGTACACAATCAAAATGATAATTTCGCCAAAGGCTGCAGAGGTTCTGATTTTAGAAGCAGATTCATATACTTCCAAATCCATTTGTTGTTGGTTTAAGCGGCTGGTGGTGCGCAGACTCAGGTGGTGCATGGTTGCTTCTACAATAATAACGGCACCATCTACAATCAAACCAAAATCAATGGCACCCAGGCTCATCAGGTTGCCGGATACACCAAAGACGTGCATGAGAGATACGGCAAACAACATGGCCAACGGAATGACGGAAGCTACAATCAAACCAGCACGCAGATTTCCGAGAAACAAAACCAATACGAAGATGACAATCAATGCACCTTCAATTAAATTTTTCTCTACTGTCCCTATAGCACGTTCTACTAATCTGCTTCGGTCAAGGAAGGCATCTATTTCAAGTCCTTCCGGAAGATTTTTTTCAATTTGTTTTATTCGCTCTTTCACACGGCCTACCACCGCGCTGGAGTTTTCCCCTTTCAGCATCATGGTTACTGCGCCTACAACTTCACCGTTGTTATTGTGTGTCATAGCACCAAAGCGGTTAGCATGACCGAACCCAACTTCGGCAATGTCGCGGATAAGAAGGGGTATACCAGAACTTGTATTGCTAACAACTATTTTTCCAATGTCCTCTAACGAACCGATAAGGCCCTCACTTCGGATGAACCATGCATTTGGTTTCCTGTCGATATAAGCACCACCTGTGTTTTGATTATTTTTTTCTAAGGCCGAGAAAACTTCTGCGATGCTGAGGTTATAACTGCGCAATTTGTCGGGATCAATAGCGATTTCATATTGCTTTAAATATCCGCCAAAGCTTGCCACATCGGCAACACCGGGCGTACCCAGCAATTGCCTGCGCACAATCCAGTCTTGAATGCTGCGAAGTTGCATAGCATCGTACTTGTCTTCATATCCTTTCTTGGGCCGAATGATGTATTGGTAAATTTCTCCAAGGCCTGTCGTTACAGGAGCTAGCTCAGGAGAGCCCACACCCGGTGGAATTTGCTTTACCGCTATTGTCAACCGTTCGTTGACTTGCT
>JANOJH010000407.1:0-1032 GCA_031408135.1 Bdellovibrio sp.
TTTAACTGAAATTTTTTCGAACATTTGAAAGGTCACACCATAATTTTTCTGACAGAAGGACGCGATTTGAGCATTGCTCCCCGGCTCCTGCCCGCCAAAATTATTGGCTGGGAAACCCAGGATAGTTACTTTGCTTCCAAATGCCTCATGAAGTTTTTGTAACTCCGCATATTGGGGAGTGAAGCCGCATTCAGATGCAGTGTTGACGATTAGGAGTGTTTTGCCCTTATACTGCGAAAAATCGATTGCCTTGCCATCGAGTGTGTTTAATTTGAAATCGTAGAGAGAACTATCCAGAATCATAAGCAAGAAAATAATGGCGGTGATAAGTTTCATAAAAATTGTGATTTCTAAGTGAACGCTAAAATACTTAAAATGATTCTATGTCTGCAGATTTATAATTTATTCTGATAGTTTGATAAATGCATCTAGCGAATAACGATCAACCAAGAACGAACAACGACTATTCCGACCTCAAACTCTTCACGGGATTCATCAATGCTGCCTTTATTGCCTGGAAACTAACCGTTAGTAAAGTAATGATGACAGCACCAAAGCCAGTGATGGCAAATACCCACCAAGAAATCTCGGTTCGATATTCATATTGCTGCAGCCATTGCCCCAGAAAATAATAAGCCATGGGTACGGCAATTACACATGATATGACAACTAGAAAAACAAAATCCTTTGACAACATTTGCCACAAATTGGTTACAGAGGCACCCATTACTTTTCGGATGCCGATTTCTTTTGTTCGTTGCTCGGCTACGAAGGATGCCAGACCGAATAAACCTGAACAGCTTATTAATATAGCCAGCGAACTAAAAATAGAAGCCAGCGTACCAACTCTTTCTTCCGAACGGAATTTGGCGTTATACTCTTCGTCTGCGAATTTGTAATCGAATGGCGCAGTTGTAATGAGTTGAGTGAATGCTGCTTCTATCTTTGGCAATGCCTCATGTGTGCTTAGGTTTGGGTTCAATCGGATATAGATCCACTCCTCATCTCTTTCGGTAAGGAAGAACAGGCACG
>JANOJH010000469.1:0-4681 GCA_031408135.1 Bdellovibrio sp.
AGGCAATGGTCTTATTTTTCAGATCGGCCACTTTTTTAATAGTGCTATCTATTGGAACAACCAACAATCCCGAAAGTTTTTCAGTGGAAGAGGCAACAAGAGGCTCAAACTGTGCAGTCTTGTGAGCCTGAACCATGAGACCCGGATTCATATAAGAAAAATCGAGATTGCCAGCAAACAAATCAAATTCGAAATCTTCAAAATTTTCATAGAGGTTAAGTTTTATTTTAATGTCGAGGGCTTTTTCGAGGTGCCTAACAAGGGGTAACCACTCTTTGTGTAAGGTTGTAGCCTCAAATTGGGGAACGATACCTAGAGTGTAAACTTTGGACGCCGCAAAAGAAATTGGGGCATGTATAAAAACGCTGAAAATAAAAAAATAATTGAGCGCTGTTTTGGCCATATTCTGTAGGATCTGCAATAAGGGTACCGAGCTCGCAGGTTGTGATTATTCATTTACACGTGTTTGCTGACTGACCCAGTCGGATACCAATCGGCGCTCTTCGTCCGTCATTTTGGTTTTGTTTGCAAGCGGCATTAATTTGCTTATACTGACCTGGTAATAAATCAGTGGTAACACGGCCCGGATTTCTTGTTCATTGTCCAGCGTAAGCCCTTTCGGAGGTACTTTGAAAACGTCGTCAAAAGGTTGCGGACTGTGGCAACTTGCGCAGCGGCTTTGAAATATCGGTTGTACCTGCGAAAACGCAATCGGTACCGCATTAACCGAATTATTTTGTTTATGACCGGCTCCGGTCATAAACACCAGTCCTGCAAGGCCGATGGCGGCCGGAAATAAAGTCCACCGCTGCGCCGGAATCTGAGTAACCATGGCATGCCTAACAAGCGCACCTGAAACCGCAAGAATCAGCAGTAACTGCCAGTTGTTCGGGTGATTATAAATGGCGCCATAGTGATTGCTGAGCATAATGAACAGCACCGGAAAAATAAAATAAGTGTTATGCACTGAACGCACTTTGGCTTTGGCGCTGAATGAATAGTCGGGCACTTTGCCGTTTTGCGCATCTTCGATCATCTTGCGCTGCCCGGGTAAAATTCGCACCCAGACATTCAGCAGCATCATTGTGCCCATCATGAAACCGGTTTGAATAAAAGCGCCCCGCCCGCTGAATGAGCGCGCATTGATGTAAATCATCAACACGAGTAAAAATAACGAGCTAATAATATTAAAAGTTTTATTCGGCAGACGATGCCAGATAAAATCATAAATAAACCAGAAGGCCGTCGCCAGCGAAAGACTTAAAACGATCGCCTGAAACTGAGTCATCTTCAGTATTGCAGGGTCCATCAGCAGAGTGGCACCGCGCAGATAATAAACCGCTATCAGCAGCACAAATCCCGTTAACCACGTCAGTGTGGCTTCCCATTTGAACCAATGGAGAATTTTAGGTAGCTCACCCGGAAATATTTTCTTTTTTTCAACGAGATAATAAAATCCGCCGTGCACCATGAAAAGTTCGCCTTCCACATTGCGGCGCGGGCTTTCGGGGGCTTTAAAGGCGCTGTCGAGCCAGATAAAGTAAAACGAACTGCCGATCCAGGCGATACCGGCAACCAAATGTGCAAAACGCAGTAAATATTCTATCCAGAGTTCAATGCCGGAGCCCATGCTTTCGATCTTAATCGCCTTGGTTTTAAATTGCAATAACCAGACTAAAGCCCCCTAGGATCAGGACCGGTTTTGCATTAATCTGAAAGGAGTCAAATAGGGGAATCGAATGCGGGTGCTGGGGCTTGGACTAATAGCAGTTTTAATGTTTTCATTTTTTACATCCTGCGCGCCTGTCAAATTCTCAAGGGCCGATGTTATCATTGCCAGTACCGAATGTGTGGGCGAAGCCTGCCTGACTTCGGCAATAGTTTGCGATCCGAAAATAAACTCAAACCAGATCACTTTCAGCTATGTAATGGGTGGAGCGTTGCCTTCGATCACTTCCAATTGTGCGCCATCGGATGTTGATTACAGCTGGGTTGTTAAAAGAGCAGAGGCCAGTGTTGTTGCGGTGAGTGTGCCGGGATTAAACGGCGCTAACCCTGCCAATGTTGATTTTACCGGGCTGGGGCAGGGCAGTTATTACGTCTATCTGTCCGCCGCAAAAACCGGAGGGGGCCTCAATTCATTTATTGCGGCAAGGCCACTGGAATTTGTAGTTCCGGGTTCTTCACTCGGGAACAGCCTGACCTGCGCACCAAAACTGAACGCAAACTTTACCACTCTTGCGCTGACTTCTGCCGACCCGAACGCGGTTGTTACCGCTAACTGTGTTCCGCCGGCTTCAACCTACGCATGGACCGCAACGAAGAACGGCACTGCATTTGTTATTGCGGGCCTGAGCGGGGCAACTTCAACTCCGGATATTAAATCCTACGGGCCGGGAGAATATAAACTATATCTTTATGCAACGGCCGTGGGTTCGACCCACTGGCAAAGTACCACGCCACTGATCGTTACAATTGCAGATCCGCCGCCGCCCATGCCGGCGATTAATTGTAATCCGCGAATTAATGGATCACTTACAAATGTAGCACTGACTTCGGCTTCGCCGAATCCGTTGATCAGCAGCAGTTGTTTTCCGTCAACGGCCACTCATACGTGGACCGTTACCCGCAGTGGAACAAATGTTTCTGTTCCGGGGCTAATCGGCGCCAATTCCAATCCGAATTTTCTGGCATTAGGCAGCGGCACTTATCTGATTTATCTGACCAGTTCGATGCCCGGCTACAAGAGCTGGACCACCACAATGCCGCTGACAATTACCGTTGATGCTTCGGGCGTGGGCCTTACGCTGAATTGTGCGCCAAGACTCAACGACACTTCGGTGGCGTTAACAATCACGCCTGCAGATAGAAATCCGGTCGTAACTTCGGGCTGTATGCCGTCTTCGGCGGTACACACATGGAGAGTTTATAAAGGCGCTTCGATGGTACCGGTCAACGGCCTAAGTGGCGCGTCTTCAACCGGGGATTTTCTCGCACACGGGCTGGGAACTTATTTAATTTACCTGACGGCGACCGCTCCGAACTACAACAGTTTTTCAAGCCAGGCACCGCTCGAGCTGACGATTGCTCCGGTTTACAATCCGGTTCGTGTCGTTACGTATGAAAAACTTGTACAGGCAACCGATAACAAAGTGGATATCCTGATGGTTGTTGATGACTCTAAATCGATGGCACCCGAAAATACGAAACTGGCTCAGAAGATGAAAGACTTTGTAGCGGATTTAACAATTTCCGGAATCGACTGGCAGATTTGTGCCACCGTAACCAGATCTCAGGATGTTTACAACAATGGTGTTTACTACTGGGGAGCTTCGCGAAACTGGGTTAAGTATGTTGGTTCGCCTTCGTGGATTCTGAAAGCCGGCGCGGCTGATCCGAATATGATTTACGAAATATTTACGGATACCGTGGCTTCGATCGGTGCGGGCTGGGAAGGTACAGACGATGAACGCGGGATAAAGGCCGCTTGGTGGAGTGCCGAATATTCGGTTTACAACCTTTGCTACCGCCAAGAAGCATCGTTAGCCGTGATTCTGATTTCAGACGAAGATGAAAGATCGATCGGCGGAAATTCCGCTTATCAGTACTATACCGACGAATTTAAATTGCTGGAAGTGGACGATCAGCCGCAGGAATTTGTAAACAAAATAAAACAGAAGTTCGGGGTGGCAAAACGCTTTACCTTTAATTCAATCATCGTAAAACCCGGTGATACAACCTGCATGGGCGCGCAGGATGCCGAAGGTTCAAAAGCGCATTATGGCCACAAATATAACGAGCTATCACAATTGACCGGCGGGGCGATCACCAGTATCTGCGATGCCGATTATGCAAAAAATCTGTATTATTTTAAAGACCGCATTGTAAATACACTGGCCTCGGTACCGCTTGAGTGCGCACCTTCCGGAGACATTTCGGTTACAATTACGCCACTCATGAACGGAGTTACCACAAGTGTTCAGAATAATACGCTGGTATTTAACCCGGCTGTACCCGCGGGTCGCACGATCAAAGTGGTTTATAACTGCCCACGAAGTTAAGGTTCAACTACACATAATCCGAAACTAAGGCCCAAAGTATCTGCCAGTCAGAGGTTGATAAGCCCTTGAGCCTTTTATTCTGATATTTAATTGCTAGTGCTTCTTTTTCATTAAGAGGATAGGAAGTTTAAAAATCTTCCGGTCAGCCTGGTATTTACCAGTACTTACAAAAGCACCCGATGTGACTTAAAATCCTGAGCTTCCAGGAATGGGGCGTGCCGGTTCAAGTCCGGCCCAGGGCACCAAAATGTACGCCGTACCTAAATCCCCGGATTTTGAAACTTTACAAGTCACTGAAACCACTCAACTAAAATAGAAAAAATGTCTCACTTTAAAGCGTAAGTCCTAATGTTTTCCTACGCTCTTGCCGATACTACCACTATGTAGTACTGTTACATAGTGGTAGTTGAGGTGTAATTTGAAGAGATTGTTTATCTACGCAGAGTTGTTTGAAAAAGCACTTCGTCAACGAAAGAAGCAAGATGAGATTTTAGAATCTATCGAAGGTGCCATTCTGCAAAATCAAAATGTAGGAGCAGTAGTAGCGGGCACAGGTGGTGTTAGAAAGTTTCGGTCAGAAGATGTGGAGCGAAACAAAGGTAAGCGCGGTGGTTTTCGAG
>JANOJH010000481.1:0-1171 GCA_031408135.1 Bdellovibrio sp.
AGCAAGGTGCATAGCACTGAAACGAAAATAATGAAAAACGTTGTTTGTGTCTCTGATTTATTTGAAACCGGAATTGATTTAGAGAGGCACAATGTTCCGGTGCCATGCACCTTTAATGTTAACGAACAAAAACCTTAAATCCGAATTCTAAAATCTTCAATGAATATTAGTCTTCCGGAAACGGAATGAAAACGAATCGTGTAAACTCCTTATCCACCACAAACAAGCAACAGAACTCGTCCGGGTCTGTGTAGGTGTTTTTGAAATCTTCTTCCTTGTCCTTGGCCACCAGGTCGCGCTGAACAAATTCGTCCAAAAAAGAAGCATAGTAATTCCAATCCCCGTTTGCCTGAAATTTATCAATTAAGAGCTTGCCGATGGGTATTTCTTCTTTGGAGATTGGGAATATCGGAAAATCAAAGCCAGCTTTTTTAATTTGATAGGAAGCCTCCTTTAAAGAATCAGCCACCTTGACAAAATCTTTTGAAATGGTGCCTAGGTATTTGCCGTCTAATTCGGGATCGTTGAACATTTTGAAGTTTAAATAAAGCCCAAAAGTAAATTTTCCAGACCCGGCAAGCAACTCGGTTAAACTCACTGTTCTTCACTCTCAACCGTTCACAGAGTTTTTGGGTCTCTATTTCTTATCTTCCGTTTTCATCACAAAAGAGTCGTCTTATGGAAACTAAACTTAATCGCAGCAAATTTATCAAGACGACTATAGCAAGAGCTTCAAAGGCCTGCCCAGTTTAAACTTGAGACGGTCAAAGAGTTTGTAGGCGTTTCTCACGGCAAATTTGATCGAATGAAAGAAATGCTAGAGAATGACCATCTGCTTTTTACATGTTTCTTACGATTGGGGTGGGGGAGATTACGAAAGTGGCATTGAGGCGGCTGGCCATGTAGGAAATAAAGAGATAGCTGCTTACTTATTGGGTAAAGGCGCGCTACAATATTTATCTTGCTTCCATGCTCGGTCACCTTGACATTGTTAAACAAGTGCTTACTTCAAACCCGCAGTTATTAAATTCTAAAGGCGCACATGGATTTACCATGTTGCATCACGCGATGCAGGGTGGCGAAGAGTCAAAAGCTGTAGTTGAATACCTCCAACCTCTGGGAGCTAAAGAAACAAAAATGGATTTTTATTTGAAGGTATAGTGCACTCAGT
>JANOJH010000528.1:0-2990 GCA_031408135.1 Bdellovibrio sp.
AAATTTTTAAAAAAGGTATTCGATGCCGATTTGCTCATTCAGTGTTTGAATCGAAGTTGATACCGCTCGCGAAGCAGCCCCGCTGAATGAAACCGAAATATTCGAAACTCCAAAGTCTGCACGAATATTTATTTTATCAGAATAAGGATAAATTCCGAATAGCCCAAGCGACGTAATATTTACCTTTGCGCCCCCCGAGTTGACTGGCGATTCCGAAAATCGCGGGCTCAAAAATAATTCGAGCCTTCCGCCGATATTCAGCCCGCTTTCAGCAGACCATGGCATTGATGCTTTTGCTTGCACGATCAAGCCATCGGTTTGAGTACTTGTAAGTGAAGTAGGTGTCGAAGTAGATACATCGGTTTTAGTTGATGCAAAGCCTAGGGCTCCTGATAATTTTATCTTATTGGCGCTGCTGTCTTCATCCAGCATGTAATCCATTCCGACCAGTGCTGTATAGCGGGTCAGTGTAAAACTAAGCTGATTAGGAGTTGAACCTGCCAGCGAGTTTGTGCCGCTGAATGAACTGATTTGTGTATTGATGTCAGTAAACAATAGCCTTTTCATAAAGTAGAGTTGAAGGCCCAGTGAAAGGCCCGGCGCAAAGCTGTTTGAAGAACTTGGGTTAACGCCCGACAACAGCTGTGTTGATTCAGAGTATTGAGTAATCAGGCCTTGTGCTGTAAATATTCCGAATGAGTTTTCGCGATCCAGCAGGCGACTTTTTTGAGCTTTCAGATCCGCGCCCAGCTCTTCAGCCGGCTTCGGCGAACCTTCGGCCGCAGTCGGTGGAACAAATCCTTTGGGATCGGCCGGGGTGTCGCCGATTACAATTCCTTCTTCATTAATTTTTGGAACCGGATAAGCAACGTAGTCCGAAGGCAAAACCTTTGCCCCTAAATCAACCACGCCGGATTCTTTTTCAAAGATAATCTGTGCGAAACTCAGGTACGGCTCAACTTTTGTTACCTTCAGTTTTGCAATAATTTCTTTTTCTGCACCAATCATCAGCTTCAATTTAGGGTGACGGTTTAACTTAAGAAGTTGTGCCAGAATCAGTTCTTGGCCCGGTTTGATGCCATTCATAGAGCCAAGGTTAAGGGTAACATCAATGCCACGTCTGCTCAGAACATAACCCCGATACGGGAGCTTACTTTTAATATTGTGGTACATCAAAACGAACATATCTCTTAATTTTGAAATTTCGAAAGTGTTGATATCCTGAAACGAATCTTCAATCAGTATGAGGCCCTGATCATGTGTGAAAAGTTTTAGTTTTGCGTTTATTCCGCGCGGGCCTTTAGCAATAAATGCAGTTAACAGCCCTTGCGCTTTGGTTTTGTCCAGAACATCCAACACATCATTCGGCTGCGAATCATATTTTTCGATGAAAATTTTTGTGTTGATGTCTGGGAATTCAGAATAGCCCCAGACTTTGTCGCTCTGTAAGAGATCAATAAGCAATTTTTGAATTGGTTCCGCGTAGATGCCGCTGACATTATCGTAAACCGGCGCCAGAGTAATTGTTTTTAGCATTATTTTCTGATCGATCTGACTGATGTATTTAACCGGGAAGGGACTTTTATTTTTAGTCGTTGTTGTTACCTGAGCATGAGCAAAAACGCCAAAAAACAGAATCAGAGCTGAAGCAGCAAGGTGGTTTAATAAGTGTTGGATCATTCTGCTATTTTCGCCTTTTTTATCTTGGTACGCAATAATAGCAGTGTTGAATCCTAGACTAAGATCAACATGCTAAAGGGCCAGCTTTTTCAAAAGTATTCCAGTGAATATATTTTAAGGCTAAAATAAGCTTATGACACTAAAGTGTATTATCGTTGAAGACTCTCCATTTATGCTGGAAATTTACCGTTACTCATTGGTAAATCACCCCACAATCGAAGTTGTTGCGGAGGCCCGCGATGGTGAAGCAGCTTTAAAATTGATTGCTGAAATAAGACCGGACTTACTCATTCTAGATTTGATTTTGCCATTGAAAAACGGGATCGAAGTACTCAATGAGATGGCCGCTGTTTCGCCCCATACAAAAACCATTGTAATTTCCTCATTGGAAGACGAAGCAACAATTTTGAAAGCAAAGGCGCTGGGTGCAATTCAATATTTAACGAAACCCTTTACTAAGATACAATTATTGAATGCCATTGATGAAATAAGTAAAGAATACGCAGAGGTAAATAATGGATGAATTTAAATTTGTTTTAAGATGTTTCGGATTCGCCGCGCTGATTTTGGTTTTAACTCAGATAAAGGCCGGCGAAGCAACTATCGAAGCCCACATTCAGGCCTCACTGGTAAATTCTAAAATTTCGAATTTTGTAAATAAAGTGGCTGAAGGGGGAGTTAAGCTGATAAAAGATGGTTCAAATTATGTTGTTGAATCCTTCCACGAGTGGAAACGTTCTGATCATGAGCCTGTGCGGTTAGCAACGAAAATGGAACCTGAAATGCCGAAAACGACTAAGGCCATAGCTGAACTCAGTACCGAAGATGACGATACTGAGCTTATTGATTCTGAATAGATTTATTGCCCGATGTAGACGGCATTGGGTGCAGCAGATTTTTTTGCATACTGTGCTGTCTTGCCTGGAATAAACGCGGTGCCGTCCGGTCCACGCCTTTGACTCTTCTTTAGATTTTTTATCGGGCATGTCCAACCTGGCGGCCTAGTTTCCGCAATTGCGTTTGCGCCAAGCATTGAAATCGCCAAACAAAATAGAACAACATAGCTTCGCATATAATACTCCTTCATTGAGATAGGGGCTCTATAAGGGGTAGGTGCGAAGAGAGTGCCAAAGGCAGGTTTTGTGATTATGCGTAATCTTGATTATTTTCAGGTACTTGCAAATCTGTATTAGAATGAGACTGATGAATTTTTTGACAGTAAAAGCGACAGCTCACAGGTGTATCATTTTGAAACAGCGGCTTTTTTCTTCTTAAATTTGGATTTATCGCCCGGTCTGAAAACGCCCTTG
>JANOJH010000030.1:0-1364 GCA_031408135.1 Bdellovibrio sp.
GACCTTCGCGAAATTCTGATCGTTTCAAAAGTTGAGCTTAAGCCCGGACCCTATGCGATTGTTGCCACCAAAGCTGCGGGTGAAAAGTGCGTCCGTTGCTGGGTTTATTCTACTGAAATTTCAAAAAATGAAACCACACTCGGAGTCTGTCCTAAATGTGTTGAGGCGCTGTCATGACTTCATCGGACGCCGGAGCCGGATACGGTTTTCAGCGGAAATATCTGCTTTTAATGAGTATTACCGGACTCCTGCTCTCATTGGATCAGATCAGTAAATTATACGTCCACACGCAGTTTCAGTTGCATGAATCTCTGCCGGTCATCGGCAACTTCTTTAGTATTACATACGTTAGAAATTTCGGTGCGGCGTTCGGGTTTTTGGCTCAAACACCCGAAGTATTCAGAGAACTTTTCTTTCTTATTATTCCGCCCGCGGCGTGCGCAATAATTCTTTATATTATGAGAAGTATCAAAAACAACGATACTCCGCAGATTACGGCACTCAGTTCAATTTTTGCCGGTGCACTCGGGAACTATCTCGACAGACTACAGTTCAGGTATGTTATCGACTTTCTTGATTTTCACTACGGTAAATTTTCGTGGCCAACCTTCAATGTGGCCGACATGGCAATTGTTGGCGGAGTTCTGTTTCTGAGCTGGCTGATGTTAAAAGAAGTCAAGAAGCCGCAAGCATGATTCCGTATATCTCGATCGGTAGATTACAGATTCCGACTTACTTTTTAGTGATCAGTCTTTCACTGAGTTTGCTATTGGTTTTTTTATCTTACCGGGTCGACAAGTTTTCGAAAAACCGTAAACTGGCATTTGATATTGCCCTGCTTCTGATGGCTTCAGGCTTTTTAGGTGGCCGGTTGATGCACGTTTTTTACGAAGAGTGGGATTACTATAAGCTGCATCCTGAACTGATTCTGTACTTCTGGAACGGCGGCTTTGTTTTTCTTGGCGGACTCATCTGCTGCCTAATAACGGGTTACTTTTTCGCGAGAATTAAGAATATTAAATTTTCAGAATGGGCTGATTTTTTTACCCCGATTTTTTCACTTTCGCACGCCTTTGGCCGGATCGGCTGTTTTCTGGCCGGCTGTTGTTTCGGCTCCGAGTGTATTTTGCCTTGGGCCTATGCCGGGCGGCACCCCACAGCGCTTTATCTTGCGGGCGGCGAATTTATGATATTTTTACTGCTGTTGTTAGTTGAAAAAAAGCAGAAGAATCACGGCGGCGGCGTTCTGTTCGTGATTTGGTTGTTCTTGCATAGCCTTATGAGGTTTTATGTTGAGTTCTATCGAGACGACTTCCGTGGTGTTTTTTTACACGTTCCGGTGTTTGGGAGCCTCTCGGTTTCAC
>JANOJH010000555.1:0-8180 GCA_031408135.1 Bdellovibrio sp.
CGTAAAGAAGATCCTACGTTCCGCGTACACCGGGATGAAGAATCAAATGAAACAATCATTTCAGGCATGGGCGAGCTTCACCTCGAAATTTACGTTGAACGTATGAAGCGTGAATTCAACTGTGAAGTAACAGTAGGTCAGCCACAGGTGGCATATCGGGAAACGATTATGCAAGCCGCTGAATATGACTACACTCATAAAAAACAAACTGGTGGTAGCGGTCAATTTGCCAAAATTGTTGGCCATATCAACCCATTGGCACCACAAGAAGACGGCAAGACTTTCGTGTTCAATATTAAAGTTGTGGGCGGACGTATTCCTAAAGAATTTATCCCCGCAGTTGAAGAGGGTTTTGAAGAGCAGTGCACCAAGGGCCCATTGATAGGCTTTCCTATCGTTGGTGTAGAAGTGACCTTAACTGACGGTTCTTACCATGATGTCGATTCCAGTTACATGGCGTTTAAAATTGCCGCAATGGCAGCCATGCGTGAAGTTTATCAAAAGGCGAAGCCAACCGTTCTCGAGCCGATCATGAAGCTTGAGACCACTGTACCTGAAGAATATCAGGGTCCGGCAACCGGCCAGATCAATCAGCGACGTGGCGTTATCACCGGTACAACTTCGATTGAAGGCAACTGTACAATTGAAGCTGAAGTGCCGTTGACGGAAATGTTCGGCTACTCAACCGATTTACGTTCAGGCACTAAAGGTAAAGGCGAATTCACAATGGAATTCTTAAAATATCAACAGGCTCCTCGTAATATTCAGGATACTCTTGCGAAGAAGTACGCTGAAAAGCGCGCAGCTGAACACAAGTAGTAATTAATCAGAAAAAGAGAACTTAAAAAAAGGAGGGTGAAAACTCTCCTTTTTTTTATTTTTGTATAGACAAACGCCGCTATAAATCCGTTAATTAATACATGAAGGCTGCCAAAGCGCTGTTCCTTGCAATTTTATTTTCGCAGTCGGTGAATGCAACTCTGGCCCCGCGTATGTATTCCATCATGACTCAGATCAGCGGCTCACTGAATGAAAGTACCGACATAAACGGCAGCGCCACCTACAATAACAAATTAAGCCTCGAAGTGCTGTACCTCATCCGCAGCGGACCCACCTTCGGCGGACGTTATATGATTGAAACCCGAAATGAAAACTCAGCTCAGTCCGGCCAGGCCTATGGGCCTATGGCCGGATATTATTTTGATTCCGGTTTATTTATTCTCATCAACTACGACATCTTTGCAAAACTTGGTCGCTGGTCAAATGGCGAAGGTGCAGAGGCTTCGCTCGGTTATGTTGAACATATTGGGGATCAGATCCACATCGGCGCGAAGTACTCGGTTCGCAGAATCCGATACAAAACCGAAGTAACAGACAATACAGCTGTTCTCAAAACAGTAAATGATCAGTTTCCGAGCTTAACTTTGATGTATCTTTTCTGAATGATTTAGAATGCAAAAGACTTGCTCAGCAAAACTCCGAGTTCTTTATTGATGGAATCTACTTGTTGTAAGATTGAAAAGTAAAAAAATACAAAGCTGCCTGATTGCAAATGTCCGTGTGTGCTGTCATGAACTACTTCGGCTCGTCTTATCTTATGCGAGACTTATCACTTTCGTTCCTATGCCTGTTTGTAAAATCTGCTGCAACAAGTAGAATCAACTAAAACCTACTAGCCTGACTTTTCCCTCTGAAATTTAAGTATATTGTAGAAGTTTTGGACACAAAAAGTAACATTTATTTTTTATGTTTTAATCGGATACATAATAAAAAATCAACTCTACAGTTTTGTTTTTTTAAATTAATATTGTCGTAGATGAACAAGGAGTGTTTATGTTTAAGCTAACTCGATCACTGATTTATATGTTCTCTGCCAGTTTTTTTATGCTTGCGTGCCAGCAGGGAGGCTCTGCCCCCGAGGCCATTTCCCCGGATGCAAAATTTGCGGCCAATGCCTCTTTTGCAGTACTCGGCCCGGTAATTACTGATTGCAACTTTAATAACACTTTGGTTTTAGAAGGCAGCTCTATCACGGCTTATCAGAACTCAAATGTTTTATCGGGCGCAACCTGTGCGTCGGAAGTCCGTACCTGTAACAGCGGCTTATTAAGTGGATCTTATAATTACAATTCATGCTCCGTTAATAGCCCAGCAAGTTGTCTTTTTAATGGTCTGACCGTTGCTCACGGCAGCTCTATTGAAGCCTATTCCGGCTCTTCTGTCGATTTAGGCGCTGAGTGCATCTTCGAAATGCGAACCTGCAATAACGGGGTTCTTTCCGGATCAAACCAATATGCAAGTTGCGGCGTTAACTTACCGACCAGTTGTCTTTTTAATGGCCAAACAATAGCCGACGGTCAGTCTGTCAGTGCTTATCTTGGTTCTTCTGTGGGATTCGGTGAACTCTGCAGCGTTGAAACCAGATTCTGTATTAATGGGGCCCTTTCCGGCTCAAATCAATATGGCAGTTGCTCTGTCAATAGTCCCTCAAGTTGTCTTTTTAATGGCCAAACAATAGCCGACGGTCAAAGCGTAAATGCATTTCTTAATTCTACAGTGACCTTCGGCGAGACATGCCTAACTCAGGCCCGTATCTGTCAAAACGGAGTTCTTTCGGGTAGCAATCAATTTGCAAGTTGTTCTGTCGATAGCCCTGCAAGTTGTCTCTTCAATGGCCAAACTATTGTTCACGGTTCATCGTTGACCGCTTATCGTAACTCAAATACCAGTTCAGGAGAGCTCTGTAATGCAGAAGAAAGATTCTGCGATAACGGACAACTGGCCGGATCATATCAGTTTGCAAGTTGCTCCATTGATCAAGCAGCAAGTTGTCTCTTTAACGGCCAGACTGTCGCCGATGGTTCCTCAATAATAGCCTTTGCCAGTTCAAGTGTTAATTTCGGAGAATCCTGCATCTCAGAAGCAAGAGCCTGTACGAATGGAGTTCTTTCAGGTTCCGGCACATTTGCCAACTGTCAGGTCGGCGCACCGGCAAGTTGTTTATTTAACGGCCAGACCGTTAATCATGGTCAAACAATTGTTGGCTATGAAAGTGCGAGCGTTTCATCTAGTCAGCGCTGCACGTCTGAAACCAAAACCTGTAACAATGGCTCACTCAGCGGAGCTTTCGTTTTTCAAAGCTGTACGATTCAAGCAACAGATGATGAAGATGACGATGCTGGCAAAAAAGAGAAATACTGTAGAAAACAACATGTCGAGAAAAAACACCATGGTAACAATCGCGATAATCAATCCCAGAATAATAGACAAGATGGCCACTCAGACAACGGACTTCATCTTGGCTGGTATAAAGAAAAACACAAAGAACACTATGATTGCGGTAAACATTTAGGCTGGTATAAAGAAAAAAAGAAAAAGAAAAATACGTGTGTCAGCAAGAATAAAAAATAAATTCAGTAAACAACAGGGTCAAAATAGGGTGTAGGGCGATTAGTACAATAATCGCCCTTTTATTTTTTAAATTTAAAATCACATTCTGTGGGCTTGGCCCCAAAGATCGAAAACAACATCTTCTTCGACAAAACTCAGAATAAATCTGCCAGAAGACATACCTTCAAACATCGGCCAGTACGAAATATTAAACGAACAGGTTTCATTTGGTAGAAGTCCGTGCACACAAGAGTGATTGGCCGAGAAATCTCCGCCGTAAATATAGGCTCTATTATAAGTTAATGGAATCTACTTGTTGTAAGATTGAAAAGCCCTGTTTGTAAAATCTGCTGTTCGCCTTTTCAGACTGTCCCAGTCATGGCATTCTTTTGCCTTTAAAACTGCTGCAACAAGTAGATCGTCATATTACTTTGAAAGCGGTCTTTTCATTTTGCTCGGCTATGTTGAGCATATCGGGGACCAGTATCATATCGGCGCGAAATATTCAGTGCGAAGAATTCGTTACAAAACCGATATCACGGATAACACGGCAGTGCTTAAAACCGTCAGTGAGCAATTTCCGAGCCTGACCCTCATGTATCTTTTTTAATTCGACTCAGAAAATAAATGCTTTATTAAGCAGAACTCCGATTTCTTTGTCGATCGTCTGACTGAATTCATTTTTGACTTCGGTGAATTCGTAAAAAGCCCTAAAACCCCAACCGGTAAAGAGGGTTCGCTTCTTAAATTCAAAATCAATTCCGAAGCGATAAGTAAAGCCATTGTAGTAATTGATTTTCGAATGATCAAATATTGTCTGTGAATAAATAATTTCAGCATCGATACCCACTGGAAACTTCGACACTGTCAGGGCATACCAGGTAAACCCAAGCCCGGCTTCCAGCGAGTATCGGTTGGCAATGTCACCCTTAAGCGTGGTTGTATCGGGTAGTTCAGAAACAACCGACGAATTCTTCAGTCCAAACCGAAAGTATCGGTGAAAAACTTTGTCCTCGCTCAGCCATGTCGGCTGCCACCCTAAAGCAAGCGACCCCTGGGTTTCCCGGGTACTGACAACGAATGACGGATTTTCTACTTGAAACACTTCTTGTTTATAATAGGCGGTGAATTTGTGCCTATATAAGTCAAGCACCGGGGATAAATAGCTGATCTCGAATCGCGGATTGGATTTTGAAAGCAGAAAATAATTTCCCACGAAACTGTTTGATTCAAGTTTTGAATAGGAAAGCCCGATACCGATTTTTATATTTTCATCAAGAAATGGCAGGTCCTCGGAGGTGGCCGCAGCACTACAGGCTGAAAACCAAAAAAAAATGAACATCAACAACTTCATTAAAGTCCTATTATTTTAACCAGATCAATGTCGGAGTATCCAGATTAAACCAGTCCGAACCACTTAAGTTTTGTCCCACATTGCTATTTGTTTCTTCTGGTCCCGCAGCAGTCCCAATTCCGTCATAGCCTGAAATCAGCCACTGTTGCGCTACATTTACGCGATCCCAGTCGTTGGCCAGACTTAAAGGTACACTACAACCAGAACTGCCGTGAAAACCCATGAACATATAATCAGCTGAATCGTTCCAGATGGCAACACTTAAGGATTTTCCGCGGATAATAAAGCAGGTCGAACCGATACTAGAAGTAACAAATGCGTTGAGTACGCTTGCGCCCACAACGACTTGAGTTTGCGAATATGTACTATAAGTCGAAAGCAGATTGTTCAGCGATCGGGATGCGTTGAAGTTGGCAATACTATATTGGGTTGCCACAGCATCAGACGTTAACCGTAGTTGCGTGAATTCAAACGCGCTTGTAGCCGACCAGATATTCGAATTTCGCGAATGACTCACAGTTAGCGGCGAAAGCAGTCCGGCTGATTCACCGAACGGGGCTATGCCCTTCCTAGGAACCGCAGCGAGGGTCCAGCCTCCTCCGTTGGTATTCATATCACAGTATGCCCAGTAAGGAGCGGCCGGTCCGGAGTCGCCATCCGCATCCAAAGCATAAGTTCCGTCGGCCACATTGCCGGCATTCCGATATGACAAACAGTTCGGTCCATAGGCACTGACAGTCACCGTTGGCAAAGTCGATATTATCGGATACCCGTTAATATACGCATTAAATATTCGAGGGGTACCGGTCACACTTCCAGTAAATATGGCTGTATAGGTTCCATCGTTGTTATCAGTCACAGCACTCAGTACCCCATCTGATGTGCCCGTGCCTTTCTGAATAACAATTTTGTGTCTACCCCCGAGAACATTACCGCTCGTATCACGAACGGTTACGGTTATCGTAACAGCCTCAGTTGCCACCGTGAAGGCCTGACTTTTAGCAATCGAAGAATTCGCAGTTACAGTTGCTGTGGATAGACTTTGAGATACCACCACTGTGCCGGCGGTAAGGGATGTCATGGTAGAAGCATTATTAGATACAAATGCGCTTCCGTCATTGACCGTAAAAGTTAAATTTGACGTGCCGGTTGAAATTGCCGTTATGGTTGCTGTGCATACCACTGTACCTGCCGGGGTCGAGCTTCCACCACTGAAAACTATATTTGCAACAGGAATAACGGCGGTATTAGATGAAGCCGCAACAACCGCAGTTGTGCAACTAAGGGCAGATTCTAAATCACCGATGGTGAAGTTAACCGGAGTCGGAGTACCCGACGGAAACGACGTTGCAGGCAAATCAGTAATTGTTGGAAGCGAATTAACATTTACTGCCAATGGCTCAAACGCGGAAACACCAGCGGCTCCATCTGAAACCCGCACGTTGAGGTTGGCCACTCCTGCCTGACCGGCAACTGGCGAGATTGTTAATACGCAGTTGGGTGAGGTTCCTGATTTTACCACATTTGCTGCCGGTAATAGCGTCGTGTTATCTGAAATAACCGTGATACGCGTTGTACAGTCAATTAAAGTGGTGGCGTCGGCGGGGTCTGCAATCGTGTAATTAACCACAACGCTTGAATTCATATTGACGGCCTGATCTGCAATTGCAGAAATGGTCGGATTGTCGTTTCGAAGCCGAACTTCGATTTGGAAAGAATTTCCGACAGTGGGAGTAACGGTGTCGGTCACAGTGAATGTCAGGCTGACAGCACCGTTATCAGTGGTGTTCATATTGTTATTCAGAAGTACACTTGCTACACAATTCGGTGCTGCTCCACTGAATGAAACGTTGGTTGCTGGAATTACGATTCCGCTAGTCGTAGCCGCACTCAAGTATGTTGAATTGCAACTAAGAATAGTATCAGGATCACTTATGGTGAAATTGACATTAAATGCTGTGGCTGCGGCTGCTGGATTTTGGGGAGCTGCTGAATTGTTATCTTCCCACTTATAAGTATTTGCGTTCGCGGTGGTAAAATCCGCAATCACAGAAATTGTCGGAGGGTCATTCACTGGATTAACTGTAAATGCAAAAGTTTCGAAAGCGGTTAAGAAGCCATCTGATACCGTAAATGTTAAATTTACGACTCCATTGGCATTTAGAACAGGTGTTACGGTTGCGGTGCAATTCGGAGCTATGCCCGCAAATATCACATTTGAGGTTGGAACAATTGCCGCATTGGATGTGCCAATTGCCATTGATGTTGTACAGTCAAGTACTGAATCAATATCCGTAATTGTAAAGTTAATGACTTTTACAGTGTCTTCGTTAGTTGTCTGCGGGCCGATGAAACCTAAAATAGGTGCATCGTTGATTGCTATGACAGTAACCGTGAAAGCAGAATTGGCAGTGGCTGCAGGCATTGGCGTACCCGAGTCAGTTACAGTTAACGTAATAGTAACAGGGCCGCCATTTTGATTCGCGGCCGGTGTTACGGTAACGTTACAATTCGGGGCAGTTCCTGTTACGACGATATTGGCATTCGGAATGAGTCCTAGGTTTGAAGAAGTTCCGACCACTGAACCTGCACAGGTTAGGGCGCCGCCTGTTTCCAAATCTCCGATCGTGAAAGCCAAAGCCGTTGTTGAGGTATCTTCATTTATGGTTTGATTGCCAATGCCGGTAATAGTCGGAACGTCATTTATTGCGTTAACGGTTAAAACAAAAGCAGTAGATGCCTGCAGATTCGGGGTTGCATTATCATTTACCGTAACTGTTATTGTTGTAGCACCGTTGGCATTGGCAGTAGGAGTAGCTGTGATCGTACAATTCGGGAAACTGCCACCGATAACGAGACTCGCGTCTGGCACAAGACCGACATTACTTGAAGTCGCTGTTACATTTACAGACGTACAAAGTAAGACACTGTCAACATCAGCTATTGTAAATGGCAACGCACCTGTTGAATTGTCTTCGTTAATCGCTAAGTTACTGATTGAAGAAATAGTTGGCGCATCGTTAACCGCATTCACCGTTACAGTGAGCGAAGGTGTATCGCTGAATAACCCTCCTGAATCGGTTACTCTGAATACCAGATTGCTCGCGCCGTTCTGATTGAGTACTGGTGAAATCGTTGCCGTACAATTCGGAGCTGTTCCACCGAATACAATTCCGGCAGTTGCGATCAGGCTCTGAGTTGAGCTATTTCCTGTCATTGATGTAGTACAATTGAGAACTGAATCGATATCATTAATTGTAAAGTTCAGAACAATCGAAGTATCTTCATTTGTTACATAGGGAGCCACGCTGGTCATACTGATTGTAGGTGCATCGTTAACTGCTGTTACGGTCAAAGCAAATGTTTCAAACGCCGTCAGTAAGGTATCACTCACGGTAAATGTTAAATTCACGACGCCATTTGCATCGGCTACCGG
>JANOJH010000573.1:0-2725 GCA_031408135.1 Bdellovibrio sp.
TGGAAAGCCTACAAAAGGTTGAATATAGCCGATGTTAAGTCTCCTCAACGTGTATTTACTCAATTAGAATTAGACAAAGACGCAACTCTATTAGAAGAAGTGACTATTACAGGAAAACTGATAGAAGAACCACCAACAGAGATACAGAACAGGATATTTGGCAGGCCTGATCATGTAGTAAAAGGGGAAACACTTGTTAATAGTGGCAGCACGAACTTAGCCGTTGCACTTCAGGGGAAAGTACCAGGGATGATGATTGGTCAGGAGACTGATAATCGGGGAGTACACTATGTGATTAAGATTCGTGGGCAATCAACTATATTATTAAGCACAGAGCCACTTGTATTACTTGATGGAGTACCTGTTGGCGGACAGGCTTTTGTCCATTCATCTAATGGACAAGGAACCTTAGGTGACACCTCTGGTGATAGGATGGCAATGATAGATCCAAATATGGTGGATCGAATAGAAGTTACAACGAGAGTAAACAGTTTATATGGGGAGGCAGGTCGGAATGGTGTAATTGCCATATTTACAAAAGCAGGCTCTACAAACAGGCTTTCCAATTTGCAAGACCTAAAAACAGTGGACGTGTATAAAATTTCCGGATACAGCACGCCAAGAGAATTCAGGTCGCCAGATTATGATAGTCCAACTTTAGATAAGGAAAAGCCGGATTACCGGTCAACCATATATTGGAACCCGCAATTAAGTACCGATGAAATCACGGGAATCTGTTCAGTATCATTCTTCGCTGCCGATTTACCGGGAAGGTATAGGATTATAGTCGAGGGCATAACTGAAACGGGCAAACCTATTCGCTCTGAGTCTTTTATTGTAATTGATAGTAATTGAGACCTTTCATTGAGCTGATGGGTTAACTTTTGTAAAGATGAGCTATCATTCCAGTATTATTTCCTCCTTTTAGTTGATTCATATTTCCGATCAACAAATTAAATTTTTGTTCATAGTAATATGTCTTTCGTATAGGGCAGAATTTAATCAGTGCACCATCTCTCTCATCTCATCGAGATTGATCATAAGCATACTCCTGGAGATTCCTATCTTTTCAGAAAAATCTCCTGCTGTGCCTGTAGCTTCTTTTTTAATAAACCAATCAAGTCTTTTCAAGCGGTCAATAGATTTTAGCAGACTCATAGTTTATAACATTTTCAGCTCCCTAACTCCAATTTGATTTCTAACAAGATTATAATAAACACCTTTGCTTTTGGCCAATTGCTCATGGGTACCCACTTTAGGTGAACCCAGAAATAAGGCCTCTTTGAATGTTGCTGAATGTAGCTGCTCCTCAAACGATTCTTTCAACCGATTTGGAACAAATGGTTGAAAGGGCGTGCGTACTACAATCTTTGAGGTGTTCAGCATGGCGTACTTTTTTTGAAGTTCAAAGATTATTCCCGCCCCGGCCTATCCAGAAGCAGCAGTTTATCCCAATCGGAAAGCTTGGGATCGAGAAAGGATATAAGGACTAGGCCAACTCCTGAAAGACCCCCAAGAAGACCCATTGAAGTATCAATGAAATTATTCTCTTTCTCTAAAATTGCTATGGAATCAATTTGTAGTAGATATTTATCTAAGCATTCCAAAGTTAAATTAATCCACCTTATGGCTTCCAAATTAATATCATCGTCATGTGTAATATGATGTATTTTCTTAAACATATAAGCAACACTTGAAGTGCCATGGCAAACCCCCATATCATAATATCCATATTTAGTATAATTTTGTACTCCTGAATCCTTAAGGGATTTGGCAATTGCTTTTTCAAGCAACTCAAATGCTTTGGTTCTAGCTCTTTCGTGCTTTAAAACTTCATAGCCGCGGAGCAAGGTATATGCGATTGAGAGATCGCCATAACACCAAGCAAGTCTTCCAGAAGTTAATGGCTTCTCAGAATACATTATATGGGGAATAGAATTATTATTCTTTGTCAGTTGACTTATTAACCAGTCAATAGAGTTTTCAATTGGTTCAGCGAGATTTTTATGGATTTCAAATTCTTCAAAACACTTAATTAGAAAAAGTAAAATTCCGCACATCCCATGTGGGATGCCAAAATTTATAGTGTCTTTGAATGGCAACCCCATTTGAAATGAGCCAGGAGTTTTCCAATATATTCCATCCTCTTGAATATTGTTTATTAATGCGGCAATGATTTTGCTTATATAAGGAGATGACTTCTCTTTATCATGTTCCCTGACAATAATCGCCTTCCCAATAAAGCCATAAAACACATCATGGAAATTATACTGAAGCTCTTCAGCATTTGTTGACATCACAATTTGGTCTACTATCAATTGCGAACTGCATTTTGCATCCTCATCCAGCAATCCTTTGCTTACCAATTGATCAATAACCCAACATACTGATGATCCATGATGACCAATGCTTATTTGATTTGGCAATCCACTTAGATTGGCTGATTCAATTATTCTTTCTATGATATCAATATAATAATCCTGATATTTTGTTTTGTTTGTTTGTATAAAGCGATTTGAAAAATATAAGGCGCATCCTCCTAGTCCGTTCAATAAACTAGAATTTTCACTTTGAAATCTATCTTCAATTACCTGATCGATTCTATCCAAAGGGTTCTTTTCAATTATAGAATTATTTCTAGTGTCAAAACTCATGTTTAGTAAGTGGTATTATGAAGTACAAGCGGTACTTAAATTGTACCGCTTGAACATTCTTCGATTATAGT
>JANOJH010000592.1:0-1991 GCA_031408135.1 Bdellovibrio sp.
CTTTTGAAGATCCTCTTTCCGCATTTAAAACATGTCTGGCGATTAAACCTGTGATGACTCTAATAAATGGATTAAAACTTCTGCGATTATTTAACTTAATAACCAAATGCAGATGGTTGCCGACATTGACATAATGATAAATTTTTATACCCCAGTGTTTTGCATGGGATAGAATAACGGATTCAATTTTTTTAGCATTGTAACAATGCAGCATCGAATACCGACCCACGGCATGCTGAGATTTCAGAACCAAATGGATGGCCTGCCCGGTTGAAATTGGTCTTTTAGTTTTGGGATTACTTGTCAGCAAAGAACCACCAAAAAACTTATTTATTTTTTGATTAAAAAAAGATCGTTGCCTTACATTTTTCATTTCTGATTAATTTTTATTACAAATATGTAGCGATGTCAATTTAGGAACTTATAAATAGGACAAAATTTAATGCAGATCATCAAATTTACTTACCGCTTGTGGCCAGACTGGATCAAATCAATAACCGCGAGAGTTCCAGACCCAAGGATTAAAGTCAGGAGCCTCTATACGATGGAGCAGGCGATATTCAGTGGTTTAATGGTTTTTATCCTGCGTTACCGATCCTTGCGCTCGTTTTGTCTGGAAAATAAAAACAACCCCTTCTCTATGAAAAATTTTCATAAATGAATTATTATCCAAGACATGCCCAGCGATGATGATCTGAGGTATTGTTTGCAAACTGTTTCTACAAAAAGTCTTAATGATCTTTTAAAGGATTTTCATCAAACTTTGGAAAGGAAGAAAATTCTCAGCAATCAAAAGCTTTTTGACCGCCACGAGCTTATTAGCCTTGATGGCACCGGGCAAATCAGCAGTCAAAAAATTCAATACGTTGGGCCGGGTGGACCAGAAAGAGAAAAGCTTGAATGACTTTTTGGATTTACCAACGATTAAAAGAAAAGAGCCTTTGAACCTTTAGAAAATCCCTTTAGAGCAAAAGTGTTACCGATGTCTTCGGTATAAAGTGTTACCCATGTGTCCGGGTCAGACCAGGTAAAATTGGTCGTCCTTGTAGGACTCGAACCTACGACCCCTTCCATGTCATGGAAATGCGCTACCAACTGCGCTAAAGGACGATGTGTAGTGATTGTCTGTAAAAACTAGCAGGATTTAACAGAGTTTTCAAGCTTGTCTTGCCTTCTCGCCTAGCTTTGATTAAAAGTTTCTTTCATGAGTGATTACAGCATTTTACCAATTTTACTAACGGGCCTGTTTATTTCGGTTTTGCATTCGATGCTGCCGACTCACTGGTTGCCGTTTGTTATGGCATCGCGAAGTCAAAAATGGACGTGGTCGAAAACGCAATCGATTTTATTAATCGCGGGGTTCGGCCATATTATTATGACGACAATTCTCGGCTCGGTGATCTTTGTTTTGGGGTTAGGCGTTTATCATAATATACAGAGTTACTTTATCGCTATCGCAAGTTCCTCAATCGCCCTCTTCGGGGGTTACCAGATCTATCAATACAAGATGGGACACAAGCACTCCCACTGCGATCATGATCATGCACACCATCACTCAGATGAATTTCAGACTAAATCAAAGGATGGCTGGGCTATTTTAAGCCTTCTATCTTTACTGACATTTTCTCCATGCGAAAGTTTTCTGCCGGTTTACCTCAGCGCAGTCGGGTATGGTTGGAAGGGTTTTGTTCTTTTAAGTCTGGTTTTGGCCGTCGGGACTTTAACAACAATGTTAAGTTTTACCTGGATATCCGCAAAGACGATTAATAAATATCAGATGGACTGGCTTGAAGATCATGAAAAACTGATTATCGGCGTGGGCCTGATTCTGCTTGCGATAATGCTGGCCGTGATCGAAGGTTCGCATTTAATGGTGAGCTAATGAGATGTTCGTACAATTTGCTAAAAAATCTGGGCCGATATCAAGCGTGGGGCGGATTGGGGTGCGCCCTATGACATCCCGGCTAAAGTTACACCTTCCTTTTTGAATG
>JANOJH010000672.1:0-2417 GCA_031408135.1 Bdellovibrio sp.
GGAAATATGAGTGACAAATCAATTGATAAATCCGCAGCTGAGATTTCTAGTTTCGAAAAGGAAGCGCTTGAGTTTCATCAAAAAGGCCGGCCGGGTAAAATCGAGGTCGTTTCAACAAAAGATTGCAATACCGAAAAAGCATTATCGCTGGCTTACTCTCCCGGCGTGGCGGCTCCTTGCAAGGCCATTGCTAAAAATCCGGAAAAAGTTTTTGACTATACCAGTAAGGGCAATCTGGTTGCCGTAATTTCAGACGGCACTGCAGTTTTAGGTCTGGGTAATATCGGCCCGTTGGCGGCAAAACCGGTTATGGAAGGCAAAGGCATCCTGTTCAAAACATTTGCAGGAATTGATGTCTTCGACATTGAAATCAAATCTTCCTCGTCTACCGAATTTATCAATGCCGTCAGAACCCTTGAACCGACCTTCGGTGGAATAAATCTGGAAGATATCAAGGCGCCCGAGTGTTTTGAGATCGAAGAAGCCCTGAAAAAAGAAATGAATATTCCGGTTTTTCACGACGATCAGCATGGCACTGCGATCGTTAGCGGCGCCGCTCTACTAAATGCCTGCCAGATCATAGGTAAAAAACTTCCCGAAATTAAACTCGTCATTAATGGCGCCGGAGCCGCCGCCATTTCCTGCGCAAAAATATTTGTCAGCCTCGGCGCAAAAAAAGAAAACCTCATCATGTGCGACTCTTCAGGCGTCATCTATAAAGGCCGCAAAAACGGAATGAATAAATACAAGGAAGAGTTCGCACTCGATACAGAAAAACGCACGCTTACCGAAGCGCTGAATGGATCAGATGTTTTTATCGGTCTTTCGGTTGCCGGAGCCGTCAATGGCGAAATGATCAAGCTGATGAACAAAGACCCCCTGATTTTTGCCATGGCCAATCCTGACCCTGAAATCACGCCTGCACAGGCCCGCGCGGCACGCCCCGATGCGATTATCGCAACCGGCCGGTCAGACTACCCGAATCAGGTCAATAACGTTCTGGGTTTTCCTTCTATTTTCAGAGGCGCTCTAGATACCCGTGCAACCCAGATCAACGAAGAAATGAAACTGGCGGCCTGTCATGCTCTTGCCAAATTGGCCCGTCAGGATGTGCCGGACAATGTCTCAGCATCTTACGGGGGCCAGAAATTTAAATTTGGCCGAGATTATCTGATTCCGAAACCGTTTGATACCCGTGTTCTGATGTGGGTCGCGCCGGCTGTGGCAAAAGCCGCCATGGATTCGGGCGTTGCAACCAAGCCCATCACCGACTGGGCCGCTTACCGCGACCAACTCGAAGCTATTCAAGGGCCGCAAAAAGTTTTTATCCGCTCAGCCGTGCACCGCGTACATGAAAATGCAGAGCGGCTCGGCTCGCTGCCGCGAATTGTTTTCCCTGAAGGAACAAGTTCTAAAATTCTGAAAGCCATCCGAACCTGCATCGAGGAAAAAATCTGTATTCCGATCATTATCGGTTCAGCTGAGAGAATTCAGGAAAAAGCCAAGGCCCACGATATCGACCTTACCGGAGTTGAGATCATTTACCCGCTTAACCATCCTAAATTCATGATTTACGCCGAATTGCTATACAAACGCCGTCAGCGCAAAGGTATCAACATTAAAGAGGCCGAAAGACTGATGCACGACGGAAATTATTTTGCCTCAATGATGATTGATCAGGGAGATGCAGACGGCATGATCAATGGTGCAACGACCAACTACGCAGAGGCCGTCAAACCGATACTGCATACTATCGGTCTTGCAAAAAATTCGGTTCCCGCGGGTCTGAATATCGTGCTGGCAGATAATAAAATATTGTTTTTTGCCGATACCACAATCAACATCGACCCAACTGCCGAACAGTTGGCAAGCATGGCCGTTCAAACCGCACAGGTCGCCGAATACTTCGGGCAAAAACCGCGAATTGCAATGCTCAGTTATTCTAATTTTTCAGGCTCCACCGGCACCCCTGCGAAAATGAAAAAAGCCGCGGAACTGGCAAAACAACTGCGCCCCGACATTCAGATCGACGGCGACATGCAGGCCGACACCGCAGTTAACTCTGAAATTCAGAAACGAATTTTTCCATTCTCGGGTTTGCAGGGTGAAGCCAATATTCTGATCTTCCCAAACCTTGAAAGCGCGAATATTTCCTACAAGTTGTTGCAACAGGTAGGAAAAGTAGAAGTTCTCGGACCTTTCTTGCTAGGCGTAAGAAGAGCTGCTAACGTTTTACAGAGAACAACCACAGTTGAAACAATTTTCAGCTCGGTCGTTATAACTGCACTTGAATCACAGTTCATTACCGACTGGAGAAATAAAAAACATTGAGTTTCGTCAGAATTAACGAAAAAGATAAAGTCATCGTTGTAGGGGTCGGACTCAAATCCGAACCCATCACCGAGATCAAAGAAAAT
>JANOJH010000715.1:0-4909 GCA_031408135.1 Bdellovibrio sp.
AAATCCTGCAAGTTCATGTGGATTTTTCACGCCATGTTTAGAAAAAGTATTAATTCTCAAAGTCACTAAAGATTTATCAATATTCTTAGTTGAATTTAAATACTGAAGATTATCTCGAATTAAATATTCAAGCGTATTAAAACTCAACCTCTCGAAAACCGCGCAGGCCACCGCCAAAAGCGCGATCAAAACAAGCTTCTGCCAATAACCCTTAAAAAATAAAAAAATTTTCCCCTTCACAAACCCTCACCCAAAAAGAAAACCCTAACCCCCGCTCAGCAACTTCTTCTCATTTTCAATATCGATGCTCATCACAGCCTCAATCTCAGCCTTACTCCAGACTTTACCCTGTCCGACTCCCGGACAAAAACTCTGAACTTCGGATTTCCAAGCCTTAGCATTCATGACCTCAGGCCAAAAAGGCCAAGTACGGCACTGGTTCGGGCGGGCTTCGTAAACCGAACAGCGTTTGTCTTTGAGGAAGAGGCAATCGGGTTGGGATTTGATTTCTTTGAGGTGCCAGATTTCGGAGGTTTGGTCGCAGTACTTTTTCTGAAAAGCGCTTAATGAGAGATTGAGGTGCTTCGCGAAGCGGGTGCGGTCTTCTTTTGTAAGGAAAACGAAGCCGAATTCGCCGTGGGATGTGCAACATTTGCCTGAACCTTGGCATTCGAACCTGAGGCCCTGCTCATAAAATAATTCTTTTTCTGGGTTTTCAGTCATGAAAGTATCTTATGTCTGAGTCGGCCTTGACATCAAGCATAAGAATTAAGAAAACTACCTCTATCGTTATGAGTTATAAAATCTATTCTTCGCAAGACTTTCCGGCCTATTTACCCAAGCTTAATTCGCTGTTTGATGATTTGTTTTCGGGCGGTAAGGGTTTTCGGTCAAAGCTTATCGGATTTGTTTCGGAGCCGCTGCGGGTGCCGGATTCAACGCAGAATTTGTTGGCTCAGACGATTGAGTTTATTCATAATGCCTCGTTGTTGCATGATGATCTGGTTGATCGGTCGAATTTGCGGCGTGGGAAGAAGTCGGCGTGGTTGAAGTATACACCGGAATACGCGGTGCTGGCCGGTGATTATTTGCTCGCACGGGTGATGGTTAATCTATCAAACTTCGGTAATATTAAGTTGGTACAGTACACGTCGGAGATGATTTCGGATTTGCTTGAGGGCGAGTGGCTGCAGGATTCGATAATCGGGGATTATCAGGTGACGCTGGATCAGCTTGACCGGATTCATAATCTGAAGACGGCTTCGTTGTTTAAGTGGTGTTTGCGGGCGCCGTTTATTTCGCTTGAGAAGTATGATCAGGATCTGCATTTTACGCTGAATGAGATGGGTTCTATCTTAGGGCAGTTGTTTCAGCGCAGTGATGACTTGCTGGATTACGATATTCGTAATGCCGAAGGTAAAGCGATTTTAGGAGATCTGAAATCGGGCTATCTGAATTCGTTCGGAAGTTTTGTATCTGTGGGTTTTTCGAAAGCGGAACTCGAGCGTTTGACGAAATCGGTTTCGATGACAGACCTTTACCTGTGTTTTGCGATTGACGCCGAATCGGGTAAGAAAATATTTCTGCAAAAGGTTGAAGAGTTTGATCAGCTTAATGTTAAATTGATTGATCTGTATGCGCACCATCTTGAAAATCTTGAAAAGCATTTAACTCAAGATGAAAAAAAACTTGCAGCGAATCTGCGCCCGCTGACTGAAATTCTTTATTGGCGCCGGAAGCCTTCAAACTAAATGCCTTCGCAATTCGTAACAGTAAAGAAGAGTCAGTCTGAGTTTCCTGAGTATCTCTGGGGAAGGCTTGAAAGTGTTACCAAGCGGCGGGCGATACCGGTTAAAACCTATGATCTGGGCACGGTTGACGAGTCGGTTACGTTTGAACTGAAAAATATTTCTGAAATAAAAAAGCCCGGGCTGTTTGTTTTTTTTGCGGCTTTTATTAAGCTCAATAGTTTTATTCTTATTCTTTTTCCGCTATTCTACGTGCTTGAAAAAAATTATTTTTCGGGCGGGTATATTACGTCACTCGGGATATTATTTGCGGCGATTTCTTCGGTATTTCTTTTTGCCGGGTTGAATATCCGCAATGATGTTTACGATCATATTTCGGGGTTTGACCGTGTGAACATAGATCTGAACAGGAAGCCGATTCGGATGGGCTGGATCTCGGCGCAGACGGCATCGAGAATTTCTGCCGGGCTGATTATTCTGGCTGCGGTGCTGGCGGTACCGGCAGCTTTGTTGCAGCCAAGATTGATCTGGATAATTGCAGCGGCGTTAATTTTGTTTTTTTTGGGACGATTTGCAAAAAATAATTCATATAAGCAACAGCATTCGGGAGAGCTGATTTTGTTTCTACTGATCGGCCCGGCGCTGGCGGTGGGTTATCAGGTGGCAACCGGATCGGTGGTTGATTCGGAAGTGGTGGGCTTCGGGGCGCTGTGGGGTTTTCTTGTGCTTTATCTGATTCAGGTGAATAATTTTACGCATATTATGACGTCTTCGCAGTCTGGAATAAAAAACACCATGACGAAGCTGGGTTTCGATTGGGCGCAGAAGTTTCTGATTTCGGCGTGGTTGGTATTTTTAATTTTAAATTTACTGTTTCATTTCTACGTTTCAAGTGTGAGCTGGATTGTGCTCAACTCGTTAACGCTAGTGGCGGTGTCGGTGCCGACGCTTTTAAAAATCGCGGATATCAAAAGCCCGATGGGGTCGGGCCTGCAGGTTATCCGGAAGGAAGTTCAGCGTAATTTTCTGATTTTTGTTGTTTTGAGTCTTGTTGAAACTTTCTGGTTCATGCGGTTTGGAGCAAATTGAGCACGACGAATTGCTTTGTTCATTCAGGCGATGCGGTAGCCGTGGCCAAAGCTGCAAAATGGGCCGAGTTTCTGACGCGGAATCAGTTTGATTTTGGTTTGGTTGACAGAATCGACATGACAGCGGACTGTCCGCAGATTTACGACAGTGCCGGCAACAGATTTGCGGTGGATTTCGAAAACCGTCAAAACTATCAGAAAAAAAAATCGAACTTAAAGTCGGAATTACTTTCGCGCGCACTTGGGGCCGGTAAATACGGATTAAACGTGTTAGACCTAAGCGCGGGGCTCGCCGTTGACGCTGTTTTTCTGGCGCAGCTGGGTTATCAGGTGACGGCAGTTGAGCGGAACCCCTTGATTTTTCTGGCACTGGAAGAGGCGCTGATCCACAAACCGGAATTAAGTTTACAGTTTAAATTCGGGGAAGCGCTTGATTATCTAAAATCGGATGGAGCGGCAGGCCCGGAAGTTATATATTTTGATCCGATGTTTCCGGAAAAAACAAAATCTGCTCTTCCGCGGCAGGAAATGGTTTTTTTCCGGAACTTGGTCGGGCGGGATGAGGATGCGTTGCAGATTCTGGAGTGCGCGATGAAGAAACCGGGCATTAAGCGGGTGGCCGTTAAGCGTCCGGTGAAGGCGCCAGCTTTGCTGAAGACAGCCATGACGATTTGCGGTAAGCTTGTGCGGTTTGATCTTTATCAGGGGGTTAATCCGTGAAGAAAATTTTAGCGGCATTAAAAGATGTGCTGTTGTCTTATGGACCAAGCCGCAGTTTTGTAGAGTCTATGATTAAGTTTGATTTTAAAATCGGAGAGGCCCATACAAATTTAATGCAGATCTGTTTTTCAAATCTGGCTTCGTGGCCGCTGATTCCGTTACTTCTTTTGATTTTTTTTGATCCTTTTAAATTTTCCTGGTCGTTGGTCGGCCTGCTGTCGTTTGATAATCCGGCGGTGCTGTTTCTGCTCGATGGGCGCCTTACCGGAATGCTGATCTTTTTTCTTTTGTTTTTTTTGCTCGAGTGGGTAATCAGAAAAGAATACGTTCTGATCGGGTTGATTTTTTATTTCTTAAATCGAAATGAATTGCATATTCATCTTGCGACGGTGGCGCTGCTGGCGGTTTATGTTTCGAGGATTTGTTATTTGTGGTGGCTCTCGGTCGATTCGGAAAGTGAAACGAAAAAAATCTGGAAGAGTGTCAGCACCCTGCAATTGATAGCGTGGCTGTTCGTGGCGATTGCCGCGGTCGCGGCTTTAGATTACCTGCAGATCAATCATTTATTTACCCAGTCGGGGGAAATGACACGTTTTGATTTTCTTTGTGTAACGGTGTTGCTTTATCACGGATTCAGTCATTTATTTTTGAGCATTTGGGGCCATTTTTATTTTCAGCGCACGACCGAGCCTTCGCAGTTATCGACTTATTATTCGACCGCGAACTGGATTCTGCGCTTCAATATGAGTAACTACCTCAGAAGTCTATTGAAAAACCGGATCTCGCAGCAGCTTGAAAAGCATCTTGAAAGTGAGTTGCAGTACCTGGAACTTAAAAAAATGAATCCGGCGCTCGCAAATTTTTCGGTAGGCTCGGTTTTAGGACGCGAAATAGCGTTCTTAAAAGAAGCGGGTCTTAGAATAAGCAAAATCTGATAATAGGGCAGGTCAATAGTCCTGTAATTTGATTGTCCGTTGCCATTCATTTCTATTTTCCGTTAAAGTATTGTTTAATTGGTCACTCGATAAACACGTCCCAAAGGAGATTTTTTTATGCGTATTTTAGTTTTTGCAATCATTTCAGCGCTCGTAACCACAGCCGGTGCGGCCTCAATAAAAGTTGGTGGCGGTGCTGCTCCGATCAATAATATTTTCCGCAAAGTTCAGGAGCACTATACAAAGAAGACCGGCCACGTACTGGTAATTACTGAAGAGGGGCCTGATCTGGCGCTGCAGGCCGTGAGCGAAGGCAAAATTGATATCGCTTCTGCCGGCTTGGCACATGAAGACTGGTTCAAAATGATGGATGAGAAAAAGCTCGCGGTAAAGGATAAAGATCAGCTTAAGTTCCGCG
>JANOJH010000719.1:0-3902 GCA_031408135.1 Bdellovibrio sp.
AGCGTTTCGCGCCGGTCGAGCAACGCCGACAGCTCCGCCTTCTTCGAATGCAACTGTCGCTTCTGCCGGATGAAAGCCGCCGCGAGGACGGCCAGGATGACGGCCAGAACGGAGTAGGGGATGAAATGTTCCATTGGCCTCGCCGACGGCTCAGTCGGCCTTGCGTTCGTTCTCGGCCACCTCTTTCTTGAGGATCCCGACCAACCATCGAACTCGTGCGCCAAATTCAACTGTTCGATCATAAGATCTACTCGGTTTTTCTGACTGAAAACCAGAATCAGAGTATCGATGCGATCCATCAGGGACTTGGCAATGATAGATCGGATCGCTGGGATTTCCTGAATAAACCATTTTCAGATGTGACCATTATGCAAAAGCTACAAAATGCAGTCGCGCTCTGGAATTTGCGAGAACAGAAAACCACACAAGACGGCCAATTGGCCGAAGCAGCGCATTTATTATTGCAGAACCGAACATTGCAGCTCGAGATCCAGAATCTGGCTATCAAAGAGGCGCAGGAAGCCTTGCTCAAAACAACCCGCTTGGCATCGGCCGGAGAAATTGCGGGCCGGGCAGCCCATGAGGTTCTCAATCCGCTGACCAGCATTCTGACCCGTCTGAGCATTATCGAAAAAAAGGTGCACGGACAGGTCGAGCCGCAGATCAATCTAATGAAAGACATTCTCAGTAGCTGGTCGGAGGATCACTCGCGCGGAGGGTTCAATTCTCTGATTGAGTCGTGGCAGCAGAAATCAAATGTTAACGCCGACTGGAACCTGTGGCAGGAAGACCTGCACAACCTTGAATACGTGAAGGAAAGTTTTCAGGCGCTGGCTACAACAATAAGAAACGATACGCTTTTTCTGTTCGAAGAGAGTCGGCGGATTCATAAAATTATCGGCGGAATGCGCAAACTCAGCAGATTGAGTTCCGAAATAAAGGCTTATTCGGTGAAAGCATTGTTGCAGAACTGTCGAAATATAATGGCGGATTTATTCATCCCTGAAAACGTGCGGCTAATTGAAGACTTTAAGGTTGAGTATGATCAAGTGAATATTGATTGTGATGAGTTTACCCAGGCCGTAACAAATCTGATGCGGAACTCGCTTCAGGCTATGTTACGATCTAGTGCAAACCGGCCAAAGAATCAAAATTTCTCAATGAAAATAAGTACTTTTATACAGGATCACAAAATCTGCATCGAGATTACCGATAATGGCGTCGGCATTTCTGATGTGTATCAGAAGATTCTGTTTGAAAAGCAATTTACGACAAAGCCTTCGGGCGAAGGCACGGGGCTGGGCCTGGGTATAAGTCGGCGCTTTATAAGAGCCTACGGCGGCGACATCGAGTTTGTTTCGTCGGTTCCTTTTTCTGCAACTACATTTAGAATTACTCTCCCGATTAAAAAAGTAGATACGTTGGCAAACAATTCGAAAGATGAAGAAGGTGCGGCATGAATACGGCGAAGAAAACTGCAGAGGCAGTTGCTCTGGAAATTCCGAAGAGTCACGATTTTTCGGCAAAGCCCGAGTTTGAATACAATTGGCGGGTCTTGATTGTTGAGGACGAACCGGCAATTGCCGAGGGAATAAAGGCAATTATTGCACCTCCGCGAAACGTTATTCCTATCAATCGATCCAGTCGTAGTCGCTCGGTCCCGGGTGCTAATGAAAATGTGGTACCATCTCCCGCGAGGGATCAGTTTGAAGTTGTATGGGCAAAAAACCCGGCAGAAGCGCTGAATCTAATTCAAAAGTCGATTGCCGATAAAAAACCGTTCGCACTCGGATTTTTCGACGTTTTGCTCGGCAGTGAAATTGACGGAATCGAACTGCTCCGCCAGATTCAGCTTTTAGATAATAAAATTTTTGCGGTGTTTCTGACAGCTTACCATGACCGAACTGTGGATTCGATTCATCAGATACTGGGCGCCGACAAGTCAGACCGGTGGGACTACATGAATAAACCCTTTACCGATGGCGCCATCCTGCAGAAGGCCCGGAATTCGGTATCCCTGTGGAATCTGCGCGAGCAGAAAAGAATTCAGGACGAACAATTGGCCGAAGCTTCTAATTTACTGCTTTTAGGCGAACGTACCAGCACTGTAGCCGCGGTTGGCAGAAGTGTTGCGCACGAATTCGGAAATCTACTGATGCACATTATCGGACATGCCGAACTGGCGCTGATGAAGAACGATGATTCACAGATGCGAAATACAATGAAAACCATCATCAAGGCCGGTGAAACAGCAGCCGCGGTTTTAAGTAAATTCAAGAAAATAAATGACGTCGAAGACAAGCCTCAACTGGCCGCCGTTAACGTCAATCAGTGTATCGATGAAGCTGTTGACCTGATGGCACACGAATTTAAAAAACGGAATATCAAAATCACGCGACCATTTTATGAAAAATGTACGATGGAGGCAAACTATCACAGCTTGATTCAGGTCTTCGTGAATATTTTTATCAATGCATCACACGCAATGGGAAACTCAGGCCAGATTGATCTTTCGGTTAATCAAGTTCCGGGCGATGTGGGCGATGCAGAGCCGATACCGAATATTGAGATCAGAATCCGCGACTACGGACCGGGAATTCCCGAGGCCTTATTGCCGAAAGTAGCCGACCCGTTTTTTACAACCAAAGGTAAACAGGGTACGGGCCTGGGGCTGGCGATCTGCAAAGATATTATTGAAGACGAACATCGCGGAGCATTTATAATTGCAAACCATCCGCACAAGGGACTCGAAATTTTAATTCGAATTCCAGCTAAGAAGGAGGCTTAATGTCGAAACTGCAACACATGACAGTTTTAATCGTTGATGATGATTCCGAAGTTCGGGAGATCATCAAGAACTATTTAATCCATTTCGGTTTCAAATCTTTTCTTGAAGCCAAAGACGGGGCTCACGCCTTTCGTTTTGTGCTGGATGTCCGGCAAAAAATTGATCTGATCATTTCCGACTGGGAAATGCCGAACGCAGATGGCCTGACATTATTAAGAGCGGTACGAAAACACAAAACAAAATCCGAAACCCCGTTCATCATGGTAACTAGCCAGCAATCGCAGGAGCGTTTGAAAATATCGAACGCAAAAAAGAACTCGGTAGACTGTTATATCATAAAGCCGTTCCGCGCCGAAACTCTGCAGGAAAAAGTCTGGCAGGCGCTGGGCCTTAATGTGCACGAAAAAGCCGGCTGAACGGCCTGATGGCACAAACCCGGTGGATACTTTTTTTCCTAGTGGTCTTTCACGCGGGCTTTGCCGTCGCAACTGTAGTGACCGAAAGTTTTTCGTCAGCCGCGCAGAAAGATCCGGCTTCAACTGCCGTGTGGAATCTTGCGATGGGTGTGGTTCATCCGACCTTACAAATTGCAAATTATACACCTCCACTTGGAGTACCAACCACAACTGATTTTGATGTTGGCGATGGCAGCCATGGAGTTTTTCAACCCAGCACTTATGCCAACTTTGGCGCAGTCGTTGGATCGACCATTACGATTGATGCCAGTGTTTTTCCGGTATTAAAATTTTCAAGTTTTCAGTTAGATAGTGGCTTCACCCTTACCAGTATAAACGGTCCACTTGTTATTTATAGCTTATCAACTGTTGCTATCGATGGAACCATCTTCTGTAGTGGAGTCGATGGCTCACCTGCCATCGGAGCCAATGGCGGTGCGGGCGGTGCCAGTCGCTGTGGTGGAAAGTTTGGTGGGGCCGGTGGAAATGCCTCTGCTTCGGGAACGCAGGGTTTACCAACAGCAGGACTAGTGATCGGCGGAATTGGTGGCAACTTTGTAGGTGCCGGTAACGGCGGTGGAGGTGGTGGCGGCGCTTCCTTTGCCGGGAATAACGGCGGAGCAGGCCTGGTGTTGGTAAACCCTGCGTTCCCGAAGCAG
>JANOJH010000741.1:0-1275 GCA_031408135.1 Bdellovibrio sp.
TCGTGTGGTGAATAAAAATCCGCTGGGCTCAGCTGCCGGTTACGGATCTTCCTTCCCATTAAACAGAACGTTGACGACACAATTGCTTGGCTTTGATGACCTCAACTACAATGTGGTGTATGCCCAAATGGGACGGGGCAAAGCCGAGCGTATTGTGGCACAAGCTATGGGTAATATTGCAGCTACGCTAGCCAAGCTTTCCATGGATGCATGTTTGTATGTAAACCAAAACTTTGCCTTCATTACTTTTCCCGATGAATTGACAACAGGATCAAGCATAATGCCGCACAAAAAAAATCCGGATGTATTTGAATTGATTCGTGCGAAATGTAACTCGTTGCAAGCTTTGCCAAATGAACTTATTCTGTTAACAACAAATCTAACTTCCGGCTATCACAGAGACTTACAACTGCTCAAAGAAAAACTATTTCCAGCTTTTGAGACTTTGAAAGACTGTCTTCAAATGGCAATGTTTATGCTTTCTAATATTCAAGTGAAAGAAAATATATTGGACGATGAAAAGTATAAATTTCTCTTTATCGTGGAGGAAGTGAACAAACTGGTGCTCTCAGGTGTTCCTTTCAGAGATGCTTATAAACAAGTAGGACAAGATATTGAAAAAGGTAAGTTCACGTATTCAACGCAACTGAACCACACGCATGAAGGAAGCATTGGCAAACTTTGTAACGATAAGATTAAAGAAAATTTTACAACCGTTATGTCAAAGTTCAACTTTAGCAAGATAGAGCATGCTTATCAGAAACTTCTGGCAACTTAATCGTGAATAGTTAATCGCCTGCTTTTGCCGAAACGGCTGCGAGCGGGCAGTTTAATTGGAGCTCACCAGAAAACTAGAACTAGAAACTCACAACTCGAAACTAAACCATGACTTCCTCTTCCATCCTTTATATAATTCTCGGAATCTCGATTATCAGTTATCTCTTCGATCAATTTCTGGATTATCTCAATCTTAAAGCTCAACGCAAAGACATTCCCTCAGAGATTGCCGACTTCTATGACAAAGAAAAATATCAAAAGTCGCTGGATTATCAGGCCGATCAGCAACGGTTTTCATTCATCTCATCGGCATTCAGTTTTACACTCTCATTATTGATGCTACTATTTGGTGGTTTTGGATGGTTGGATGGTATTCTCAGACCCCTGATTGGAAATGAAATTTTGTTGGCTCTTGTTTTCTTCGGAGTTATCATGATTGTCTCCGACATTTTAGGCATTCCTTTTCAATGGTATTCCACATTTGTGATCGAAGAAAAA
>JANOJH010000788.1:0-2854 GCA_031408135.1 Bdellovibrio sp.
CCGGTACACTTCCCGATTTACAAAAGCCGACGAAAATATAGCAGGAAAAATGGCCACTGGCACTCAAGGTACGGTTCGCGAGATCAAAACTTTCCATTCCGGAAATTCAGGATTTCTCATTCAGGTGAAAGACGGCGAGTTCAAAAATCAAAAGCTCTGGGTCTATTACAACAAAAACGCGCCAACCTTGAAATTAGTTGACGAAAAACAGCAGCCAACGACCGTCGCAACCCAGGCCGATCGGGTTGTGGCTACGGAACCTACACCGGTGCGGGTTATACCGGTTACGCCAAAAGCCGTTGTGGGTCAAATCGATCAAGTACATGACGAATTAGCAAAACTAAATTCCGAATTACAGGCCGCTACTCCAGGTTGCAAGGATTGCGCGCCAGACAGCCCCGGTCAAGCCGGCGGATTACCTGAATCCAATCTTGAAATTGCAACCTCCCAGACCGCTGCCGGCTTGTTCAATGCGAAGATCAAATGTTCTTATCGCAGCGATCAAGGCATAACTCTCGCAGGAGCGATCCAACTTGAAATTGTGGGAAATAAGGTCAAAAATTTGAACGCCACAGTCAACGGTTGCTCGGTGACCTTGAAAAAATTTAAGCAAGTAACAATGCCAAATTCGAATATTGTTCTTCAGGACGCAAACGGCTGCAGTGTCGTCATTGCGAATAATCTCAAAATCAGAACTCCGGCCAGCACGCCAGTATTGACGTTCGGGATGGTACCGACAACGGATTGCGTGAAAAGCTGCGCCAAAGTTGAGAGGGCTTACTGGCAAGTCGAAATGAATCCTAACACTCAAACCTGCTACTAATTGTTGCAGCTTAATTCGGATCTGGTTATTAACACGACAGTTGGCATTTCTCCCAGTCGTAGTGCTTGCAAGCGTGAATGGTCTCTACTAAGTTAGGCACGTGCAATTTAGCTGTAAAATAACCCATGCAATTCTAACCCATCTTGAATCTGAAAAGGTTGATTTGTCGGCGTATTTTTCAGAAACCGAAGTGCCGTGGGAACTATTGCGCGACTCTTCTTATTGGATGCGGGCTCCCGACATGGAAGCCTTTCTTGAGCGTTTGAATTTGCGCAGTGAAACATTGGTCAGGGCCGGGCACAAAACCCCGAAAAACCGTGTTTGGGGAGTGCTCGACAGTGTCTTGCGCATGATGCCTCAGCCCCAGGAAATTTTTCAGCAACCTGAAAAATTCCTCGGCTATTTTATTTATCCTGAGCCTCCAATTGAAAACCTCGAGCGCCATCAGTCCGGATTGTCGTTTGATATTCCACTTCCGGCCGAACAATATCCGCTCGTTACGACTTATCTGAAGGCCGCGTATGAATCACTGCCGAGCTACATCGGTCAGACCTATGCGGTTTGCCAATGGAATGATATTCATTTTCAGATCGAGTGGTCAACTTCTCAACAGAGCATTCTGAATGAAGAAAATTCAGAGCGAAATATTTCGCCGCAACTTATGCAGGATATAATCCGGCAACTCCAGCAGAGCAGTCGTGAACTTGAAGAAAAGAATCGTGAGCTGTTGCAACGAAATGAAGAGTTGCTCCGTATGGCTCAACTCGGCGCGGCCGATACTAAACCTGATCAGTCACGCGAAGTCGTGCAGCAGGATTTTTCGCAGTTTGAATTTATGAAACAACCGGTACATCAGGTTGCGCAGAACTTGGCGCGTCTGCATGATTACATGGTTCGTGCGCACCAACTTGTTACTTTGCTGACGGCCGGACAGAAGCAGTCTCCGGGGATCAAACAGGCTTTTCACAGAGTTGATTGGGAGATTGTTAAGAAACAGTATCCACATTTAATTCTCGACAGTATTGAAACACTTAAAAAATTGAATAAATCAGAGAAGCGTTCGGAAGAAGCCGATCAGGGGGAATTGAATGTCTGAAATCGTAAGTTTATTAGCGCGTGAAATTCTAGATAGTCGCGGCAATCCGACAATTGAAGTTGAAGTTAAGACCGCAGCCGGCAATGTCGGACGCGCCGCAGTTCCGTCTGGCGCAAGCACCGGCGCGCATGAGGCCTTTGAACTTCGCGATGGGGATCAAAAAAGATTCGGCGGCAAAGGCGTTTACAAAGCTGTTGATAACGTTCGGGTGAAAATTTCTCCAGAAGTGGTTGGACTCAGTGTTTATGAACAGGTGTACATTGATAAAGTTCTTCGCGATATCGACGGCACTGAAAACAAATCGAACCTTGGTGCAAATGCCATCTTAGGTGTATCGCTGGCCTGTGCCCAAGCTGCCGCTAAAGATGCCGGGCTGCCATTGTATCGTTACGTTGGAGGGTCGCAGGCGTGCAGATTGCCAGTACCGTTGATGAATGTTTTAAACGGTGGAGCGCATGCCAATAACGGACTAGACATTCAGGAATTCATGATCGTTCCCACTGTTAACAATTCTTTTGCCGAATCGCTTCGCGCGGGTTCTGAAATTTTCCACACCCTAAAAAAAATCCTGCATAAAAAAGGCTTATCAACAGCGGTTGGCGACGAAGGCGGTTTCGCACCGACTTTGAAATCGAATGAAGAAGCTCTTGAGCTTTTGATGGAAGCCATCCTTGCGGCCGGCTATGAAGCCGGTCAGAATGTTTTTCTGGCTTTGGATGTTGCGGCAACCGAAATGTATAATCAGGGCGGGCTCTACAACTGGGAAAAGCAGAAAATTTCCGGTAACGAACTAAAAAATATTTACAAAAAGTGGTGTGAAAAATATCCGCTGGTCAGTATTGAAGACGGTTTCTCCGAAGACGACTGGGATTCGTGGGTAGCAGCCACAGCAGATATGGGCTCGCATGTTCAACTTGTAGGCGACGATCTCTTTG
>JANOJH010000807.1:0-8533 GCA_031408135.1 Bdellovibrio sp.
ATGCTTCCGAAAATTCAGGTGCGGCAACCGGTTGCAGGATCCTTTAAATGGAGTAGAGAAGCGGAAGCCGAAGTAAAAATTGACCTCTACCGCAAGGCATTTTTCGGAGATAAATACCTGAGAGTAAGTTCGGTAAAACAAACCACCGCGGGCTGGCTGCTGGCCGCCGACCTGCAACCCGGTGAATACCGTATTGATTTTCAGTATATTTCTGAATCTTTTGAAAATGGTCCGGTTGAAACTCTGCTCTTTGTTAAAAAACCTGCGGAAAAAAACTTTTTAGAGATTAAGAAATAGCAGATTTTAAAATTTCAATTATTTTAGTGTTATAATAAAATATCTGGCTAAAGCCATCGCGAAGGCGAATGCAAAACCAAAAGCAAACTTGTCTAGTCTTATTAACTCTACGCCTTTTTTCTCGCGCAGTTTGCCTAAATACGCCATAACACAACCTGCAATCAGCGGGGTTACCAGTAAATTCAATAGCTGCAGACCTTGATCTTTAACGAAAAGTTCCTTGAAAAAGAAGCAGCTCACTACGCCCGCAATAATACCCAGCGTTGAATAACTGATAAGCGAAACCAACGCACTAGGTTTTCTTCGGAAAGGTTCTATCACCGAATGAAAACCCAACTCAAAGAGAACCTGAATAAAAATTTCAGCAAGAAGTTGCAGAACGATTTCAATTAAAATTTCCATTACAAAAGTGTAGAGGCCTCGCGAGTGAAATTCAATTGAATTAAGGCTGTTGGTAGGGGGTGATTTTGTAGCTCTATGACGCGAATACTGCAACTAAGTCACCTGAGATCTGCAAAAACATCTGTCAACCATTTTGAATAATAGTTTTTTCTTGGCTTGTAAGGTGTAAAACCCACAGCTTCTAATACATTTTGTTTCAAATATTGCACGCAGTTTCTAAAATCGCGCCCCCAGTTCACAATTCTTGAAAACGGCCTAAACTCCCAAAAGCCTTGGCTCTTTTTGCCAATTTCAGTGCTGTTTTCTTCTGTGGTTTGCACCCCATCGCCCGCCTTAGACTTTTTAGCATGAGGTTCTAAGCTTCCGGGCTGTCTTGATTTACAAAAGAGCTTAAAGCTTTGCTGGCCCATAACCTGACTTGCAATTTTTCCTGACACAGCTTTTATAAAGGCGCGATAAAGAGGCCGGTTCGTGATTCTCAATAATAAGTGAATATGATTAGAATTAAGCGCACGCTCATAAATTTTAACCCCGAATTTTTTAGCAAAATGGGTGATGATGTTATCAATAGCTTTGCGATTTCTGGGAACTAAAAAACTGTCCTTGCCGGTGGCCCAGCGGCTGCGCAGTACAAAATGCAAAGAGTCTTTTGAAGATAACGGTCGTGAATGTTTTCGTCTGCCTACAAGCAGGGCGCCGCCGAAAAATTTTTTAGAACATTGCGCCCGCATTTTTAAAAAATATCGTTGTTTTGGTTTCTTCATATACCCAAGAAGATGCAGGAATGGGGCTATGGGGTGCTGGCATTAAAAACGTTCTGGCAGAAAAAAAGTCGGATATCGGATTAGGGCAGTAGATGGATCATGCAGATTGAATTCGGGCCGGCCTTGTGCCGATTTTGATCATTTTTCATCTTATGAAGAAATGACATCTTTGAGATTGAAGATTGAAGATGGGAACCGAATGGCCAACACACTATTTGATCATGGAAAAAAGTTGGTGCAATCTCGGACGGACTGTAGACTCGAACGAGCTTACTTATAGAAATGTAATGGGTAAAATAGTTTTGTCGGTGCCCGAGAATAATGAGTGTATCTTTGTATCGCCGAAACCGCTAGGCGACGATCTTTACTTTGTCTGCAGATTCTGCTGCGTACTCAGAAAAGCGGGTTTTGACTTCGATCTCCAAACCGTTTTCAGCGATGTAACCATCAACCTTGAAAAGATTCAGGGCTTCAGACCGGCCTTTGACTTCTACGCTGCCGGCCGCACTATAAAGAAAGCCCGGTAACTGCGCTTTGACTTCTTCGCTGACAAGTAAATCTGTACCGAAGGCCTTCGTTGAGGCCTCGATCCTTGAAGCCGTATTGATGGTGTTACCGATGACGGTGTACTCCATTCGCTCTTCAGAACCGATAGTGCCTGAAATAGCCTCGCCGAAATGTAATGCCATGCCGATCCATAGTTCGGGCTCGCCACGGGCGGCTCTGATAGTGTTCAACACTTCAAGGGCCTGTCGCATTTTAATACAGGCCATCAGAGCATTTTGACCATCGTTAGGTTTGGCTGCGGGTACGCCCCACACGGCCATAATAGCATCACCGATAAATTTATCCACAACGCCGCCGTGCTGATTGATCACCGGCACCATCTGCGAAAAATATTCATTAAGTAACTCCACAACCTGGGCCGGGTCTTTAGCTTCTGACAAATTAGTAAACCCACGCAGGTCGCTGAAAAAAACAAACATACTTTTCTTTTCACCGCGCAGTGCGATTTCATTTTTCATCAGATCTTCAGTAACTGCCGAGCCATGAAACTTATTGAAAAGAGTTCTGAAGCGGTCGCGCTCGCGCAGGCCTTTGACCATTCGTTCAACCGCAACGGCTAACGTGTGCACTTCATCTTTGAAGAACTGTTTAAGCTGAGTGCTTGGGCCATGGTCAAAATTACCTTTGGCTATTTCCAGCGAAATTTCGGCAAGCTTACCGAGCGGTCTGGTTAAATTCAGCGAGAAAACAAACAGCAGAAAAAGCGAAGCCGTCAGGAAATAGCCCGAAAGCCGCAGCGTCATCAGCGACATCAGTTCGGCCGGAGCCAGCAGGATATCGGCAGGCACTTCACTTAACAGAAAAACACCGTTCTGAGTTTTCGCAAAGCTTATCATATTTGATTTTTGCTCGATCTCAAAAAGACCCGAGTAATTCGGCAGTGGATACTTTCTGATAAAGCTGAAAAGTTCGGTTTTTGAAATATCCTGAGTGTTCAACAGATATTTTTCATCAGAGCTCGCAATCGAATAGCCCCAGTCGTTGAAAAGCTTAATAGAGCCGAGCTTCGGGTTGGCAAACAGGCGCTGCAGATAACGGGTGTTCAGATTGACAAAAACAACCTGATCGAGCGCCGTTCCTATTTTTGAATATGGTAAAACGATAGTCAGAATAGTCGGCTGCTTCTGATCGCCGGCGGCCGGGTAAAAGCCCGAGGAATTAATCGTAATAATCCGGTCGGGATTCTGCTTCACCTGCAGAAGCAGGCTTTCCTTGAATTTATTCTTAGCGGCAGTTAGTTCGGGTGTATCGGTGTAGTGCCACGCGGGATTTACGGCACTTTGCTTTGTCTGTTGTTGCAAAATCGAAATTATTTCAATACTGAAAAAATCCGGATGGTTTTTGAAGATTTCGGTCAGATCTTGAGGCGCGGCAGGCAACTGCTTGGTTAAAAATGAAATCAAGGCCATTTGCTTATCGAGATAAGATTCCACTTCGCGCGCTTTTGATTCGGTCAGACTGAGATTAAAATCGCGTTCACGCTGCAAAATAGTTTTTTTGAGATATTCCGAGTTAAAATACGAAATGGCGGCGGTCATGCCGAAAATCAGCAAACTCAGGCCAAAAAGTAATTTGAAAGAGATAGATAATTTCATTCGTCGGCCTCAACTTTGATACTTTTAACCTTCGGAGCTTTCAGCGGCGCGAGTGCCGGCTTGCGCGAAGGCTCGGGATCTGCAACGGGCTTTTCAGCCGCTACGGGCGGCACTGGCTGTGGCTCTGGCACTGGCTCTATCGCAGCCGTTGGTGCAACCACTGCGGGTACGATTGCGGGCTTTATTTCAGGCGTCACTTCAATTCGTTCGGAAAGATCTGAAATTTTAAGAACTTCAATTTTTCCATTTTTGATTAATTCCGGCGCGCCCTTCATAACTTCGATCTTAAAATCCTGTGAATTTTTTTCGGCTTCGATACGGATGTCCGAGTTGTTCAGCACAAGTCGGCCCTTCGGAGTGGCAAGAAAAAGTCTTTTTGTGTGAGCTAACGGTAAGCCCAGGGCTTTCTGAATTTCGGCATCAGAGCTTTTGATTTCGGCTCTGCCTGAAATCATCTGCATCAGGATTTTGTTCTCGGATCTTACAAACCGCACGAGCGATTCGGGCCCGAGCGTAATTTGCTCGCCGTCATCAAATATAATTTCAGTCGTTGAATCTTTTTCGGTCTGAATTGAATTGCCGATGAAAAGCACTTCGCCCGAATCGATTCCCTGCCACAAAAGCTGGCCGGTATGGTTTCGTGTAACGTCGTTTGTTTTGGTTTTGACCTGTGCAATTCGTTCGAGGCCGCTGTTGATCTGTCCGAGATAAAAACCGATTCGTTTTTCTGTCCAGCCGCGGATTGCCACAGTGAGAATCAGGCAGATAATTCCCATGATTAAAATTTTTCCGGACTGACCGAATTTTTTCATACGTATTTATCGGAAACTGAAGAGGTAATCTCAAGGCTTTCCTGCCAAATGTCGGGCTAAAAAATGTTGCGTTTCTGCCGCAGGATTGAAAACTCTTCTTTGGTCGGGGCCAACAGGAAAGGGTTGAACTGTTTTTCGGTTTTCAGCGAAAGCGGTACAGACGGAAGTCCGGCCGCGCGCCGTTTCATCAGGGCGGTTTCATAAGTTGTAAGGCGCGGGCTGGCTTCATAAATGATCGATTTACAAAACTGCAGATTTTTTTCGGTGTATTCGTGGGCGCAGAAAACCTCAGTGGCATCGGGCAACTGCCGGATTTTTTGCAGGCTATCAAAGCCCTGCGTGAAATCGCCTTCGAACAAGCGCCCGCACCCGAGGCCAAAAAGCACATCGCCTGAAAACAGCCAGTTTTTTTCTGAAAACCAGTACGCAATATGGCCAAGTGTATGCCCGGGCAGCGCAAGAACCTGAATGCGGCAGTCAGCAAGACTGAAAACGTCGTTATCCGAAACGTAATGATCGGCTTTTATCTGATCTTTGTTTTTTAACGGCGCCCAGAGCGGAGCTGCAAAAGCTTGACTGAGTTCACTCGCACCGCCGATGTGGTCGGCATGATGGTGAGTGGTCAGGATACCAAGTAGTTTGAGATTTCGCGCTTTTAATATCGCGGTCACTGCGGCGGCTTCGCCCGGGTCAACCACCAGCGCTTCAGACGTTTCCGGATCGGAAATTAAAAACACATAATTATCATCAAATACCGGAATCAATTCGACAGTCTTCACGTTTTGAGTATAGATTGAAAAAGGTATGGCTTCAATTAATAGTCATTTTACGTTCAACTATTCCCAGCCGGAAGAATACCGACTTTCGCATGATTCGGTTTTTTTGGCGCGTGAAATTTTTGAACGCTTGTCGGCACTCGACCTCTCGGGAAAGCGGGGGCTGGATATTTGCGCGGGCAGCGGAATTGTGGGAATGGACTTTCTGTTTCATCGGCGCGCGGCCGGTCAGAGTGTGCCGGATTTTTTTGATTTTCTGGAAGTTCAGGAAATCTACAGCGGCCATTTTTCACTGAACTGCGACCGCCTTGGCCCCATCGATACTCGACTGAATTTTTTATGCCGTAACTATGACACGCTGACGGCCGCAGAGAATGCGGACATGTTTGACCTGATCGTCTGTAATCCGCCGTATTTTATGCCGGGACAAGGTAAATTATCTCCTAGTGAATTTAAAAACCGTTGCCGGTTCTTTATCGATTCAGATCTGCAGAGCCTGCTGGCCGGCGTCTATAACTGCCTGAAGCCCGATGGCATCGGTTTTATGACGCTGAGAGAACTGGCGGAACATGGCCTTGATATTCTTGCCGAAGTCCGCAACTTCAGCGAAAATAAACTGCAGATCGAAGAGGCCGGCGTGATTCGCGGCACACATTTGCTAAGACTGACAAAAGTAAAATAAACAAGGAAAGCCTGTGAACACATCTGATGCAGAGATAAAAAAACTTCTGCAAACGTATCGCAAAATTACGGTGCTGGGCCTGAGCCCCGACCACACGAAAGCCAGCCACCGCATACCGATGTTCATGCGCAACCAAGGTTATGAAATTATCGGCGTCTACCCCGAAAAAACCGAAATCGCCGGCGTCAGGATGTATCAGCACTTAAGCGAAGTGCCGCTAGCTGACCGCACCTTTGTGGATGTGTTCAGGCGCAGCGAGAAAATTCCGAAGGTCGTTGATGAAATTCTTGAAGTCGGCGGGGTTGAAGTGATGTGGTTGCAATTAGGAATTACCCATCCCCTTGCGGAGAAACGCGCAGAATCAGCAGGTCTGAGTGTTGTTTCCGACCTTTGTCTTTTAATTGAGTACAATCGCCATTTCAGGTCAGCGCAGGAAGTTCTATAATAAATGTGGTTTCGGGCGCGTTTAAACTTTGACTAATATGATCGATCTTCATCGGTTGCCGAGATTTTCCCCGGACCTTTGCGATGGTAGTTGTAATATTTTTTGTTAGAGGTGTCGGCACGCAGTTGGAGTGACTTGTTAATAAATTTTTCAAGTTCTCTGTCATAGACTTCGATATCTTCAGGCACACTGGTGCGTCCGAACTTTACAAGTTTCGGCCCCCAGCCACTGCTCAATCCGATGTTGTAGTTTCTTGCCACATCGACCGCATTTCTGTCGTACGAGTAGTTATTATTGGTGCTCTGTAAAGTAATGCCTTCAATTTCATCCAGCATTTCCTTCGTGGCGCGTGCAAGGTAGATCATGCCTTCCTGCGGAGTCATATTTTTTCCCTGAAAATATTCCGACATTTTAGATTCAAAACTTGTCTGATTGGTATCGACCGCTTCCCAGTAGGCTGAAATCATCGCGTAACGGCGATCATTGATGCCTCTGGCACTCATGAAATTAACGGCAAGGTAATACGGATGCCCGTAAGCATAATGCAGATGATAAAGATCATGGTCACGAAGGCCAATGCCCCATGAATTGTTGGAGTAAAGATGGCGGATGTCCGGCCACGCGATAAAGCCCACGTCAGAGCCGAGATTCCGGTAAAGAGCGGTGCCGTCGATATAGGATTCGACCATTTTGTGAAAATCCTTAATATGGAGCGCCCCGCTTTGACTGAATACTTCGGGGGTATCGGTTTTTTTGAATTTTTTCAGTTGCATGCGTTCCATTTTAAGTACGGTTTCGCCAACGAGATAACCGAACATCAGTTTCTGATCTTTGCTAAAATCGCCCACAGCCAGATCATGAAACTTGTTCAGAATTTTGGCGAGTTTTTCGGATTTTACCAGCGAAGGCTCATCAGAGCCGTTGCGAATATGCTCACCCATCGCGACAAGAACCTCGGTAATTTTTTTAGAGGATAATTCAACACCATTTTCGGAAAAAAGTGCCTTTACTTTTGTATAGGTTGCCGGTTTCATGGCTAAACTTTCAGAGCCGCGGATTTTCTGTAATACAACTTCGCCCGCGCGTTCGCCGTTAGTGGCAATCCGGCAGGATCTGGCAGCTTCAGCCCGCTCAACAAAGCCTGTAATCGACAGGCCCGCAACGAGGGCGAGCGAAAATAATGATTTAACCAGTACTTTGTTGTTAAAAATCATATCAACCTCACGTGTTTATTTTTCAACAATCAAATTAGAATGCAGGTCGTGTTCCAGCCTTAAACTCCAACTGATTCGAGCTGGGGCGTCTAACTTTGTGACAGAAATTATTATATGTCTAGACTGTCGACGAAGTTCCGGGTTTTAATTTAGTCAGATGGAGTCTCAATGAAAATCAAAATTGCGATGTTGGTATTGCTGTCGGGCGCTTGCAGCCTTTCACTGGAAAACGAAATTAAAATAGAGCCTGGTTCGGGCACTGTAAAGTTTGAGGCCATTGGTCGCCCGAGTATGCTGTTTATCAACGGCACGGGTGAAGGTGTGTCTTCAAATCTGAAGATCTTTGACTCGAAAATTTCAGGCGAAGTCAGCTTCAGACTCGAGAGTCTTAAAACCGGAATCGAGCAGCGCGACCAGGATATGAAAGAAAAGTATCTCGAGATCAAGCAACATCCGCTGGCTAAACTGGTCTTCAGCCAATTTCAGATGCCGGCCGGTTGGTCGATAAAGAATCCGAAGGTCGTTGAATCTTCCTTTCGCGGAAAATTCTCTCTCCATGGGGTCGAGCGTGAGATTACAGGCCTCTTTTCCATCGACCAGTCGCTGAAGAAATCCACGGCAAAATTCGATATTAAACTTTCTGACTTCAAAATTCAGTTACCGGAATATCTCGGAATAAAAGTCGCTGACTTTGTAAAAGTCAGCGTGGTGATCGACAAACTGGAAATTGTGAAATAAGCTGAATTTCAATTATAGGAAAATTAGCTAGAGGCGCTAGCTAATTGAACTAACCTACTCGCGGGCTTTAGCACGTTGCTGAAAGCTGTCTTTTAATAATTTCTTTTCATCGTACTCCTCTTGTTTATCAATCGCATCGAACAATTTCAAATAATTGTTCTTTTCACCAATAACATGACGTTCAGCATGTTTTTTGAAATATGCTTTTTCCGTTTTACTGAGCGACTTGATCAGGCGGAAC
>JANOJH010000831.1:0-4075 GCA_031408135.1 Bdellovibrio sp.
CAGGTGCTGCCACTGCAGCGGTTGAGTTACAACACGGAATGAAAATCACACTGGCTGTTGATACCCTTCCGGGCCTCAGCGTTGAAGTTCAAGAGGCAAAATGACAGACTTTCATTTTTTAGACGATCTGGCCTTTGCGCAAAAGCAGGACACCGAGGATAAGCTCGGCAAATTCAAATCTCAATTTAATTTTCCAAAAACGGAAACTGGCGAGGATCAACTTTATTTTGCCGGACATTCACTCGGGCTGATGCCTAAAAAGGCTTCGAACTATGTTAATGAAGAATTAAACTCGTGGTCTAAATACGGTGTTGAAGGGCACTTTCTCGGGCCCCATCCGTGGTTGCATTATCACGAAAATATTACATCAAGCTTTGCAAAATTGGTCGGTGCCCGTCCAAGCGAAGTTGTGGCCATGAATACCCTTACAGTTAACCTGCATCTGATGATGGTCAGTTTTTACCGGCCAACAAAATCACGCTTTAAAATTCTGATCGAAAATAATTCTTTCCCTTCCGATAAATACGCCGTTGACTCGCAAACGCGCTTTCACGGTCATCAACCTGAAAATACAGTTGTTGAATTAAAAGCCGGGCCCGATGGTTTTACCCTGACGGAAGATTCAATTCTCGAAACCATCAAGCTTCACGGAAACGAGTTAAGCCTTATCCTTCTCGGCAATTGTAATTATCTCTCAGGGCAAAAATTTAATATCGAAAAAATTGTGGCTGCCGGTCACGCGGTCGGCGCGGAGGTCGGTTTTAATCTGGCACACGGTGCCGGGAATCTCGATATTGGCCTGCATGATTCCGGCGCTGATTTTGCGGTCTGGTGTTCCTATAAATATCTTAATTCGGGTCCGGGAGGCTTGGCGGGTGCGTTTATTCACGAACGCCACCATAACAAAAAAGACCTACCCCGTTTTGAGGGCTGGTGGGGCCACAACAAATCCACCCGCTTTAAAATGGGACCCGATTTTGAGCCCCTGCCTACGGTTGAAGCCTGGCAGCTCAGTAATCCCCCAATTTTTCAGCTGGCCTCGTTACGGGCGTCAATGGAAATATTTGACGAAGCCGGAATTGCAGAACTGCGAAAGAAGGGCGATCGCCTTACCGCCTACTTCGAGTGGCTCATTAAAAAAAATCTTGCCGATGATGTTGAAATAATTACTCCGGCTTCGCGCGGCTCGATGTTGTGCATGAAGTTTCGCAGCCAGCCGAAAGCCCGCTACGAAAAATTAATCGCGGCCGGCGCAATTGTTGATTTTCGCGAACCTGATATTATTCGTGCCACGCCGGCTCCGCTCTACAACTCTTACGAGGATGTTTACCGGCTGGTCAAACTTATGAAAGCTCATTCGGATGCGTAAGGTTACCATCGTTGGTTGTGGACTTGTCGGGTCGTTGTGGGCCTTTATGTTGAAGAAGCAGGGCTATGATGTTGAAGTCTTTGAAAAACGTGGCGATCCCCGACTGCTCAGCGAACAGGCCGGACGAAGCATCAATCTCGTCATTACTTCCCGCGGGCTCAACGCTTTGAAAATCGCTGGTCTTTTACCGGAAATATTACCAATAACCGTACCGGTCTATGGCCGAAGAATCCATCCAAAAACCGGCGAGTCTTTTTTTCAGCCTTACGGGCGGGATCAAAGTGAGTGCAACTACTCCGTTTCAAGATGGTATCTCAATCGCGCCTTGATAGATCAATGCACGCGAATCGGCGTAAAAATAAACTTTGAATCCAACTTCGAGAACATCAACATCAAAGAAAAAACACTTCGAATTAGCACGCCATTGAGTATAAAGAACTACAATTACGATTTGCTTTTTGCCACTGAAGGCGCAGGCTCTGGTATCCGCAAAGCACTGACCACCGGATATCCCGAAGAATTTTCCGAAACCACGGATTGGCTGACATCGGGCTATAAAGAACTTTACATGCCAAACCCGCCGGCCGGGCAACCACGCCTCGAAGAAAATTCTCTCCATATTTGGCCCCGCGGAACACACATGCTCATGGGGCTTGCCAATTGCGACAGCAGCTTCACGATGACATTATATTTACCTAATTCCGGTGGCCCGTATTCACTCGATAATCTGAATTCCGAATCGCAAATTCGCGACTTCTTTAATAAAGAATTTGCATCTGCGGCTCCATTAATGCCGGATTTTCTCAAAAATTATCAGCAGAATCCTGCCGGAATGCTCGGCACGGTAAAAATGAACAAATGGGTCTATAAGGATTCAATCGCATTGATGGGCGACGCCGCACACGCAATTGTGCCATTTTTCGGACAAGGCATGAACTTGGGTTTTGAAGACTGCACTTGCCTTCTGCGATTGCTGACCGAAAACAACGGCAATTGGGATGCCGCACTTACGGCCTACGACCGCCACCAACGGCCAAACGCAAACGCAATTGCCGAAATGGCGCTCGAAAATTTCATCGAGATGCGGGATAAAGTGGCCGACCCCAAATTTCAATTCAATAAAAAAATTGAAGCTCTGATTGAAAAGGAATTCCCAGAGCTCTATCGCTCGCGTTACGGAATGATCACCTATACATTGATTCCGTACGTGGTTGCCCAGGAAGCCGGCGTCAGACAGCTTCAAATTCTGAATTCATTGGCTCAGGACCTTATTGATCCTGCGCAACTGGATTTAACCCGAGTGAAGAATCTTTTAATAACGGATTTTTATCCTTGGCTTAAAGAAAAAGGCTACTCAACCGAAAGTTACCGCATTTAAGGATTAAAGCACTACAATCTGAATATAACAGGTTTCATTCATTACTTTGAACGGAATGATGACATTTGAAACTTTCGAATTTAAAGCCGGAAGATTTTTTGTTTTGCGAGGTTCAGGAATACTGAGTTTAAAGTTGTAGCCACTATCATTCAATTTTGCTTTAGCAAATCCAAAAAACATGTTTGACAGTTCACCTGAACAATCCAGCGCTTCCTGCGATTCTGGTCCCACATCTTCAAACAACATCTTCTTACAAAAAGCTACGAGTACTTCACCGGTAAAATGGAAACGGATCTGACCTTTATCCGGTGCAGACTGCAAGTCCACTATTACTGATACATCAGTCGGCGACTGCCAGTTTTTTTCTACGAAAGCCCGTTCAAACTTTGTTGCCGCCTGAGCCATAACCCGTATCGTTTCAACGACACTGCCGGAAAGGCATAGTAACACTGAGCTGTTCATAAATGGGTGTGTCGGTTTTCTGCCTGCATTAATTTGCATAGTCCTTATGTATCGACAGACTCTAAAAAAGCATAAGCAACTTCACCGGTTCTTGACTGAAAATCCGTCAAACGCGGTCAGGTTGTAATTACGAAAAGATTCTCATTCTAGGACTTAAAAATTCAATTCGGTTTACTGACGTATTCAACATCAAGACTGAAACTCACATCTGAATGCTCGCAGTCTTTGTCGTCGTTATCACCGATAGAGACAAATTTTAGCGCGTGTTCGTTCCGCATCAGATCTTCAGCCATAATTCTCTGAAAAACGATGGAGTCATAACTCATATTCATTGTTCCTGCCACATCCGTGGCGGGCCAGGCACAACTGCCACCCAAAACACAGAATGTACCTTCTGCCTCATGATCCCAGAACATACCGGCAACATTGGCCCAATCGTATCTGAGGATGTCAAATTTTCTTGCAAGTACTTTTTCAAAATTATAAGAACTTGCGATAACGGCTCCATTGAAAGCCAGTACGAAGTGATCATCATATAAAAACTGCTGTCTATCAAAATTGAATTTTACGTCACAGATTATCGATCCAACCGGAAGGCTCAGGGCCTCGTCTTGCTCGATCCGTGCCTGAAAATAATTATTCCGCGGCGCAAGGTTGCCCGCTTTCTCCCATTCGCAGGTCATAGCAGGTTTCGGAAATAAATAGCTCTTAGACAGCTTCTGCCGAATACCGTTCGCACAGGCCGTGATGACTACATGTTTCACCAAAAAACTTTAAACATTCTCCGTCAATAATTCCATAGAAGAGTTGTCAATGGTAGCAAATTACGCAATACTTCCTGCAGAGGAACATATGAAAAAATATTT